>JAEOUE010000041.1 GCA_016839515.1 Candidatus Hodarchaeum mangrovi | reverse complement strand
TTGGGAAGTTTTAAATACCTCAAATAAATCAATACCCGGTTTCAATCTAGATTAATAAAAGAAAATGAACCTACATTTTTTATTTGATTCAAATTCCACTATTATTGTCTGAAGGATACTTCTTGGGAAATTTAATTCTATTTAATAATTTTCTAATTTATAATTTCTTCTTAACTTAAGAAATTTGGGGTTAAATGAATGAGGACACTAGCAGTTATGAAGCTTCGTTTTTTAATATAAAGGATGCATAATAGTAAAGAAATTGGATATAGTTTGATTGTTGGTTTTATTCAATCGTTAATTCGATACTAAATATTACGATGTCTATGAACATTGGTTAAAGATTTTTTCATATAATACCTATATACAGGGAAAATTAGAATGATATAAAATAGAGTAGAGCAAAAATGGGGGATTTTATATCTTCTGATCAAGTAATTTATTGATTACAAAGACTATCCTTTTCTCTTGAAGAATGTATAATCCAAAGAGAGTAAAAACCGAATATATTTCCTCACATTTTTAACGGATCTAGAAGATGCTGATTTAATTACTTAGGAGAAAAGGAGATGAGGAGGAAGATCTCCAATAAAAACATATATTCTCTGCTTTAAACTACGTAATTTCTTTTTTCAACTCTAGATAAGGAAAAACCGTTTGATTTCAAATAGTTTACACATATCTAAATTTATTTAATATAAAAAATAGTGCGTTTGATTTACTCCAAGTAATTCGATTAAAGATTGTGAAATTATGTATAAACAACGAGAAACTGGCATGTATTATGAAATGGGCTTGAGGATTGGAAAGCACTTTAAGAAAGAATTTTCCAGTATCGTGGGATTTCCTCCTAACTTCTCTAAGGAAAAACTCAAATTAAGTCTAGAATTTGAAAATGAAGTTGAAAGATACACTCCTGAACTATTGGAGGAGCTGCATGGAATAGCAGATGGGAGTGAGATAAATTATAACATTCTTGTAGCTAATGAGCTTACTCCTTATAGATTACAACCCGCTTGTCTTGTGATGGCAATATCTGGAGAACACACTCAAAGTGGATTACCCATCCTTGCACGAAACCATGAATGGCAAGAAGATGATAGTCAATATCTCACACTTTGTTATACAAGACCCAAAAATAGGCTTGAAAGTTTTGGTTTTACATTTATGACTGCAAATATGTCTAGGTATGGAGGAATTAATAAAGCTGGAGTTGCGATATCCTCTACTTCCACATCATTTGTTAACTCTGGCCCAGGGGTAATGTTTAATGTAGCAACACGATGGATTCTTGATAACTGTGAGACAACAGAAGAAGCTACAGTATTTCTCAAGAAAATACCAAAAACATGGGGTGTAGCGTATTTGATCATTGACAAGAACAATACTATAGCAAAGGTTGAAGCTCACCGAGAAAAAACGAAAATAACCTATTCTGAGGATGGATTTGGGTTTGTAACCTTACTCTTTGATTCACCTGATATGGAACAATATAACCAACACGATGAATTAACTAAACTATACTACCCCCGAAAAGAATTTCTGACACACTGGTTTGATCAATACAAAGGAAAAATTAATACTAAGACTATAATTAAAGCGTTGCAGGATCATGAACATTCAATGTGTTCTCATTATTCTGATGGCCAAGTCAATTATGGTATTTGTTGGTCGTGGATTGTGAAAATTGGGAAAGCAGATGCACACATATGTGCAGGCCCTCCCTGCAAAAACGATTTCATAACACACAGTATTTTTTGATCCACACGCTAATTAAAAGTTAATTACTAAGATGTCAGAGAAAGTTGGTTATACTACAATATATGAAATGTCGTAAAATTGATGTTTGACGACTTAATTAGTTCAATATAACTCAGTCTTAAAAGTCAAGTTTTAAAAAATGAATAAACCTTAAATTATTGTAGGATCTAATTTAAGTAAAGTGATCTTTTTCAGTAGATAATGATAGGAAAAGCTCTTGAATTTCAAAAAAGTACTTTAAATAAGGCATTGCTTAGAGTTATCTATCTGGATAACAGTTTTAAAAGGATTATGAAAATTTTCTTTATTTTAATTTCACTTTATGGATTTTAAAAGGTTTTAATATGACAATTAAAAATTTACAAGAAATTCTAAAGGAAATTATGAACGAAGGAAGGAAATCTTCGGGAGAGTGGAAAGCTCTTTTCGGCCCAACACCAGATCGTTTTGGTTCAGACCTTTTAATCTTTCATCCAATAGAAGGTCCGATTTATCAAGTTAGAGCTTATGAAAAGAATCCATTCCAAATTGATGGATTAGGAACTCGACTCAGTCAACAGGTCGACAAGGATTTCTTAAGTATGATTGAAAAACAACGGAATCAGGGTTCCCTTGGAATTGTCGATTTAAATTACAAAATTCTTGGAAAAGCCTTAGAAGAGGGTCTGAAATTAGATCGAATTTTCCTTGATGCTTTGTTAGGGAAGAAAGATCAAGGAATCGATTATGTTAATCTAGGTAATTCATTTAAAACAAGAAACCAAAATCCTATACCTACGATAACAGAGGAACAAAAAAAGCTGGATCGTGAATATAAACGCCTAATTCAACGTGATGGAAAATCAAGCATGTATGGATAAATTCTTTTGAGAATAAGTTCTAGAATACTGTTATTTTAGTTTTTTTTCTTTTAGTTTTTAGCAATTTTTATCTCTTAGAATATTTTTACACTAAAAGATTGCAGAGGTAACAAAAGAGTAATTATCTGTGGAATTAGCCTTTTGAACTGAAGTTATAATGATTGAAAATGAATTAGCCATTAATATTTTATAAGTCATGAGTTTTAGAATTATTCCTTTTTTCTGTGAATAAATTTGACAAATCTTCAATGACCCACAATAATTAATGGGATGTAGGAAGATAGAAAAATCATTAATAGAATATGATATTACATAGTTGAATTCTTAATATCCAGATTTAGTTGGTTCTAGTAAACAAGGAATACATTAAAATGTGGTCTGATGAATATACGAATTTATTATCGGAGTTTACTTCAGCAGTAGAAGATGAGCTTCTCCAATATGTCCGTGGGCTTGTTTTATATGGATCTTATCGAAAAGAACAAACAGAGAGCGGTTGGATTATTCCTGGAACCTCAGATCTCGACCTTGTTCTAATTGTAGACCTTGATGATATTAATCCTGAAAAACCAGCTCGTAGATTAGGAAAAATAGGAGAAGCTTTAGCGGTTTTTTTCACACATCCAGTTTATGCTCCAATATTAGATTTAACAATTTTAGATTATCATGATTTACCTGTTTTTGCTGGAATGGCATTTTCACCTATACATGCAGTATCAGCAAGTATGGGAGAAGTTTTACTAGGAAAAAATGTGTTAAAAGATTATAGTTATAGTGAAAAACTCCTAAACAGATGTGCTAAAATTATAATTGCACAAAACTTTGAAAGTATAAAATCTAGTTTTTTATACCGAGACATTATTGGAGATCAATTAGTTCATGATTATGCGGATTTAGTACTTGATACAGCTCATGCAACTCTCGCTCACACTGGAATTTTCAATTTGGTACGTACTGAAGTTCCAGAAAAATTTGAATTATTATTAGGTGACAAAATAGAATCTCCAATTGCTGTAGATGTTGTTTACGAAGCTAAGAAGATCCGAATGGGTTCTCAAAAAATGAAAAAGTCTGAATTTTTAACAGGATCATTACAATTTACTCAAAGCATCATGCGGTACTTGCGAAATCCTTTCAATGAATCTAAATAAACTTTTTATCTATAATTGTTTGTTAAAATAATTCTAAATACAGAATTATATTTTCCTACAACTACTTACTTTTTTGGCTTGATTAAACTTTCAAACAAAAGCTTTAGATATAAATAAGAGAGAAAGTTAATTTTTGTTTACGAGATTAAAAAATTATAGGTAAAAAAAATGGTTAACCGAATATATGTTTTTGGAGTACTAGTAATTTTTGGTGTTTCAGTTCTAAGCATAATTATAATTTCTCCATTTTTTCTTCCTTCCACAGATGAAAATACTTTCCCATACTCCGTTGATGGTGGGAGTATTCTTAAATATAATTCAGAGGTTCCTTGTTCAATTATTTGGAACCAAGGATTTAATCTCAGTCTTTCAAGTAATAATAGCATTTCATTCAAACCTAAAATTTTCACTGCTCTCATTCTTAACATTCAAACCCATAACCTGGCCATTAAGGGTTTGATCGTTGAAGATTATTATCAAATCCTTAACAAAACTTCAATAAAAATTCAATTATTTAGTAATCCTACTTTGAATCGCAAGATATTCTTATTTAATCAGATTAATGATAATAATTTCTCATTTGCAGTAATTGGAGATACACAAGGTTTTACTGGTTTCTATGAGCAACTCATTGACAATACTTCGACAAATAATTATGCATTTATTCTTCATCTTGGAGATATTACTCCATCAGGGGAAGATTCTCAGCTAGAGCGTTTTCAAAACATTTCACAAAAATCATATGTCCCTATATTTTCAGTTCCAGGAAACCATGATATTAAACAAAGTAATTCAACTAGGGAATACAGGCAATTTTTTGGAAATGTTAATTATCACTTTTTTTATGCAGGGGTTTTATTTATTGCGTTAGATTCTTCTTTTCTTAGTTTCTCTGAATCAACGTTAATATATCTTGAGAATTTACTATCTATTTATCCAAGCCATTCAAAAATTATCTTTTCCCATGTTCCAATTTGTGATCCACGACCTGATCATGATCATTCTATTATGAATGTTTCCCAAGTTCAAAGATTCTATGATTTAATTGATTCAAGTAATGTAAAATTAGTAATCTCTGGACATATTCATTTTTATAGCATAACGAAAAGAGAACCCGTTAATTTTCTCGTCTCAGGTGGAGGTGGTGCAGTTTTACATGAATTAAATGAAAATAATGGATTTTATCATTTCACAAAGGTTCAAATATCATCGGATGGGAATAATATTTCTTTCGATCCTAGTGTTTTAACTAAACAATTAACAACAACTGATATTATTATTTTAAAAGGCAATCAATCTGTTATAATTGGACTTGATGATATGCTGATAGAATTTAATTCTATAAATGGAATGAGTAGTTTTCAAAATCAATTATTTAATTGGAGAGGATATGGATATTATAATGGAATAAAGATAAGTGATTTATTATCTGTAATTGGAGGAATGAGGGATGATGAAGTCTTAGAAGTTGAAGCTTGGGATGGTATCAAACAAAATTATAGTTATTCTGTAATTTATCCCAATCAATCTTGGTTAGCGATTCAAGGTGAGATTATTTTAGCATACCAATATAATGAATCTATTTATCCTGAATGGTCTGATGGATATAGAATTGTATTTCTCGCTCCAGATGAGGGGTATAGTAATTTTGATTGTGAACTTACTTCTCCTCCAGATGAGGGATACCATTTATGGCAAAGTGCTGGATTCAGATGGGTGAAACATATTAAATCCTTTAGAATCCTAAGAAGATGAGACTTATTTATGTTAAAAAAAGTAAAATTTTCTTTCCAATCCAAAATTCTCATTATTTTGTGTACACTAAACATTTTGGTTATTCTATTTATTTTAGGGGCCAATCTTTTAATTATAAGACCATTCTCTTATAATTTTATCTTTCACATATTAAAAAGTTTAAGTGACACATTTTTTCAATATTTAGTATATTTTAGCTGGAATATTGGATTATTATGCTGGTTTAGTGTGTATAACTATCTTAAATCGGAAGACCTTACTAATAAATTATCAGATGCTAATAAAACTATTAATATTCCATGGATAAACGAAAGAAATCAAAAAATTCCACGTTTGACTTTATACTATTATTCAACCAGTGATCTTGTTGGAATTGCGGTTTTTAGCTCATTAGGAGGTATTCTTAGTACCTTTATTGGTTATTTGGGTACTATTTTAAATAATATTATTGGAATTCCGTTTGGAGGAGGCCAAATTCTGTCTGGAATTCATGTTTTTTGGATAATGTTTGTTTATCTTCTTGCTGATCGCAAAATTGGAATTGCATTACTAACTGGAATAATAAAAGGTTTGATTGAATTTTTTTCTGGAAGTGCACATGGAATATTAGTCATCGTTCTCTCAGGAACGCAGGGATTAGTAATAGAGTTATTTCTAGCAATATTTTTTATATCACAAAGAAGAATATTTTTAGCTCTTAGTGCAGGATTAGCTAGTCTATCAAATGTCATTATCCAACAATTACTGTTCTTTAATCTAGAGTTTTTGTTATTAGTTATTATTTCTGGTGTTTTGAGTTTCATATCAGGTTTTCTTTTTGGTGGTTATTTAGCGATCAATATTTGGTCTTTTTTTGAGAAATCTACAATTTTAAGTTGGAAAGCTCCTCATTCTAATTTAAAGCCCTTTCGCCATATTCGTTTCGTTCG
>JAEOUE010000231.1 GCA_016839515.1 Candidatus Hodarchaeum mangrovi | reverse complement strand
CAAGCTTGAATTTCGAAATAAACCTAACGAGGTTAACTTTATATATTAGAATGAAAAAGTAATCTGCATATAATTCAATGGGATTAACCCCCCGAGGTTAACTCGAAAGGTTGTAAAAAGATGTTTACATACCCCCGAAGAATCAAATATCCAACAGAAAACCAGATAGAAATATGGGCTCTTAATAGAGACGACCTAACAGGACGTGAGATTGCACAAAGAAAAAAAGTCTCCCCGGCATTTGTAAGTAAGACCTTGAAGAGAACAAACAACCTTATTAAAGACTTACTCGAAAATTCAGCCAGAACGAACAAAATAAAGATAGAGTTGTTAAGTGAGAAACTAGGATTTGCACGAGGAATGAGTCATGTGTTTAATGTCAAAGCGTACATCACTTTTTCCCCAGAAAATGGAGTTCAGATCTGGTATGACCACAAAGGGGACTGTGGGAGTTGCGAGGAATTTGCAGAATGCAGAGCAGGATTGATTCAGGAGTTCAAAGAGCGAAATATCAGGATTCCCCATTCTAAATTACGTCCCACTGATTTAAGTGAACTATTAATGAAGAAAATTGAGGAGATGTTAGGATGATAACAATTCCTGTAAAAATACGATACAAAAATCGAGAGGAATTTCAACCATTATGTACCAAACCCCCTTCAAGGATAAATAATCAAAATATTCCTAGAAATCTCTTCCCCCTTATTTTTATTGCTATGATGCTCTGGCTAGTTGTTTTGATCCCTTATGGAAAGAACAGTTCTCTGTTAGGGATAACGAGCGGCACACCCCCTGAACACTCATCTCTTATTCATTCTAGGTGTTTCGTTGACGATTTCATCCAAACAACCGAGGGAGGATTCGCATTTGCAATAAATGCAAAACAACGATTCAGTTATACGGAAACCGAGCCTCTCTCGTTTCCTGAAACAATATTATTAAAAACAGATGAAGAGGGAAATATTCAGTGGAGTAAACCAATTGGTGGAATAATTAGTGAGGCGTCAGGTAGGGTTACCAAGCTGATTCAAACAATGGATAAGGGATTTGCTCTAGTGGGATATACCCAGTCTTGTGAAATCGGAAATGGTGATGGGTTTTTAGCGAAAACTGATAGCAAGGGGAGATTGCTTTGGAATCGAACATATGGTGGATTAGGAAATGATAGGCTCGAGAGACTATTCCAAACATCCGATGGAGGGTATATTCTCGCTGGAACCACAAATTCCTTTGGAGTTGGTGATAATGATATCTGGATGGTAAAAACTGATCATAATGGTGGAATAGAGTGGAGTAACACTTACGAAACATCAGAAGGATATCATGAGGAGGTGAGTGGATTCATCCAAACTAATGATGATGGTTTTGCACTAGTAGGGCACCGAATAGCACCTGATACCCATAGAGCAGTCCCTTTTTTACTTAAAACGAGTGGAACTGGTAATAAGGAATTGATACGCTCATTTGAGGATATTTTTCAAGATAACTATGCTCCTTTTTGCTTGTTACAAACAGCTGAAGGAAAATTTGTAATAGCTGGTTATCAAAATACATATCCTGAACCTGGTTGCCAAACAGGGAACGGATTCATACTTATTACAAGCACGAATGGTATATTAGAGCAAAAAATAGATTATTCCTCACATTACGGTTATTTTACTGAGATCCTTCAGACATCCGATGGTGGGTTCGCTTTAACTGGTTTTGATGCAGGAACATGGAATGAGGAATGGAAGTCTGGCTTATTGCTAATGAAAGTGTATCAAAATGGCACGATTCAGTGGCAACGAGTTTTCTCCAGCAACTATTTTGCTAATAATGAGTATAGTAATATAAAATTAGTCCATACAACTAATGATAGGTTTGCACTGGCGTGTACAGCGAGATGGGAGGCTCATACGGTTACTTGGTTGGTGTTGACCGATTCAGAAGGAGCAATAGTCGGAAATCGAGTTTATTCTGGAGCAATGTGTGACGAAATGTGCAAGGACCTTATTCAAACAATTGATGGGGGATATGCTCTAGTAGGGTATACAAATTCGAATAAAACCGGAACAACAGACATGATTCTAGTGAAAACGATGGACAATGGCACAGAAGAATGGATCAAAATGTATGATAAATACGGAGATGATAAAGCTGATGTGCTGGTACAAACTTCTGACGGGGGTTTTGCCGTTGCTGGTTCCACAACCCACAGACAATTTCCATGGAGGAGAACTCCTTGGCTTGTGAGAACTGATGAAAAAGGGATCATGGAATGGGATAAGACCTTTGAGGAATTAGGGGACTTTTCAGGGTCTATCTCACATCTTTTTCAGACTAGTGATGGTGGTTTTATACTTGCCAATGATGAATGGCCTGGCCATTTAGTGAAAACAAATACGCAAGGACAGATAGAGTGGACCTACCCAACCAATAAAACCGGTATTACAGATGTTGTCCTCACAGAGAAAGAAGAGATAGTCCTCGTTGAAGCAGGATGGAGTTCTGCGGACCATCCCTCTTTATCTCAATATGAATCTACAAACGGCATATACAATATTTCCTTAGTGAAGATTAATAAGATGGGCATAATACAATGGAAAAGAACTTATATCGTAAAGGATGATGATGTTGATCTTGCGTGTGCCCTCATAGAAACTAGTGATAATGGCTTAGCTTTGGTAGTATCAGGTCAAGCAGAAAGAGTTGACCCCTCATACCCTATCCATGTACTCAATTATTCCACATTTCTACTGAGAATGGATGAATTTGGCCTTGAAATGTGGAATCAAACTGTGGGAGAGGTGTTTTGGGAAGAAAATTATCTAAATTTTATTCAAATGACTGATGGCAGCTTTTACCTGACTGGTCTTACGAGACCGCTAGGTAAAAATTATCCGAACTGGGGAACGGGATCGGATTACTTCTTTCAAAGCATCATCCTAGATGAAAATGGAATAATAGAAGATTTTACAAACTTGAGCTATATCAAAGAGGATATAAAAGTCATTATCCCTACTCTAGATGGGGGATTTGCATTTGGAGGAAGTATACACTCTTATAACGAGGAAAATGGGTTTTCTTTTGACATTTCAATAAAGAAAACCGATGAGAATAGAACAGTACTGTGGAGTCATACCTATGGACAATCAGGGGGTCAGTTGTCTAGTTGGACGGTTGAAATAAATACATTTTCGATTCTTGATACTAAGACAACCATGAATGCAACAACTTCGTTTAATGCAACGATGTCATTTAATATGGGGATATATCTATTACCAGCTACACTCATACTGCTTAGACAAAGAAAAAGAAAAAAAAGAAGTGAGTGACCATCAGACATAAAAGTCGCTTCAGGGATCAATTTAAAGCAGAGTTGACTCTTTAGAAGAACCAAGCAGAAGGTAGCACATTAAAAATGAAGGGAAAAAAAGCCAAAAAAGATTGAACAAGATGAGGTGTAATTTGTGAAGCTATTTATGAAAAACCTAATGAGCGATATTAGTGTGAAACGAGGCTTGTGGCAAGTCTCCTTTCTTATTTCAATACTTATTTGGATGAGTTTGGGAATGGTTATTCCCACTAGTGTAGCTGATGCAACTAATGTCACTGTAACGGTTGAATGGGAAGTCTTTTTCGGAGGCCCTAGTGATGATTCCGCATATGCCTGTATCCAGACTTCGGATGGCGGTTTTGCTGCATTAGTCACCACTGAAGAAAGTCAAACGAGTTTGGTTAAGTTCACAGCTGATGGCCAACAGGAGTGGAACCAAACTTTCTGGTACATCGAAGGTGCTAGTGACATGGAAAAATGGGCAAGATTTATTCAAACTACTGATGGAGGATATGTTATCATCGATAGTACTAGTGGGGGGCAACGTCTCCATAAAAGAAATTCTACAGGTTATCATGAGTGGAATAGTACTTTTGGAGGAGGGTGGGCTAATTCCATAATTCTGGCAGAAGATGATGGGTTTGTTCTTACTGGTGGCACTGGCAATTTCCCCAATTTGGACATTTGGCTAGTTAAAACAGATAGTCAAGGTCTTCCTGAATGGAATCGTACCTTTGGAGGAGAAGGTCTTGAACTAGCTAATACTGTACTTCACACCTCTGACGGAGGGTATGCCATTGTCGGTTCTAGCATTCTAGGGTTGCTTAAAACCGATGCAAATGGGACTGAAGAATGGCACACAGGTCCCCATCCCCCGTCCCTTTTCCGTATAATTCAACTTGCAGATGGCAGTTATGTCCGTGGAGGACAATTAAATGAAGATTTTTGGCTTTTTAAAACTACTTCGACTGGGGAGCATGTGTGGAATATGACCTATGGTGGTTCACGAAATGAGTTCATGCAATCTTTGATTCAAACTGCAGATGGCGGTTATCTCCTTGCTGGTGATTCCTTTGGTCAAACTTTCACTTTAGATGATATTTGGCTAGTGAAAACGGACGCAGCTGGGCAACAGGAATGGAATACAACTCTTGGTGTTTCCAATCTGGATCGGTTAACTTCTGTCTTTCAAATGTCTGATGGGAGTTTTGTGATTGCTGCAACAACTCAACCTCCTGTTAAAACGGATACAGATATGTGGTTACTCAAGGTGCAGGTAACCGAGGAACCTCAATCTACCACAACTACAACCACAACTGCTTTTGGAAGCCCTGGATTCGAATTTTCACTTGTTCCTCTCTGTCTCTCATTTATATTCTTCTATACTCAGAAACGAAGGCCCTAGGTCTTCTTTCTTTTTTTCTTATTCTGATTCGGGTGTTTAAATAAAAGTCGCAAAATGTCTGTTTGACGATGTTTACATAGTTCGTATATGTTGTTAATAGTAGTCATATTGTTGTTAGTAGTATTCATTGAAGATTGTTATCAGGAAAATAACAATAACATTTTCTTTGGAGTAGGAGTATCTACCAACACAATTTAATTAAAAGATGGGATTAAACGTTTTATCAAGAACAAATAATGATCAATATCAAAAATTATAATCAAAATAAAACAAAGTATGACAATTCACTGACATTTAGATTAAAAATGGTCTGAAAGATATTCAAACACACAAGAAGAATAATATTTATAGCTGATAATGGGAGATGACCTAATTATCTGTAAGTTCTCTTAAAAATTAAATAGAAGGGTGAAAATAACGCAAAATAACAAAAATGAAAGAGAACAAGTTTTGTTAAAAATGGCGGGAGATGAAGAGAGAGATTATAACTGGGTGAAGGCTGTAAAACTGTATGAACAAACGTTAAATTCTTATTTGAGTAAAAAAATGATGAAAAAAGCTGCTGTGACTTACAAGAAGCAGGGATATGCTTATGCGCAGGCAGCTGGAACGATGAAAAACGTAGAGGAATATATAATAAAAAACAGAGAGGCTATCAAGGCTTATAAAAAAGCTGCAGATCTCTTTGAACAAACTGGAAATAAACCTGAGAAATTAGAATGTGAAGCTGAAGCGTTATACAACAACGGATTTATTATGAATTCGATCATGGAAGCAAAAGAGGCGTTTAGCAGATCGTGTAAAGTTTTCATGAAATCTAATGAACTTTATTCAAAGGAGGAGGATCAAGAGAGTAATGCAAGAATTATGAGTCGAATAGGAATGGCCTCTTATTACAGAGTAACTTATTGTAGCACCCAAGAGGAGATTGTGAGGTTTTCCCTCAAATGTAGAGAAATTACAGGTATAGCTTGGAACCTTTCAAAGGAGACTGGTAATGTTCAGTCTCTTGTTGAATCATTATTTGCTGAAATGCGGTTAATGTTTCTTGAAACAACTATTAAACCTTTTAAACGGGATGAACGCTGGAGAGAAAAGGCTAAGAGTCTTCTCTTAATGTGGAATGAAACTTTGAGTATTGTTGCAGACTGTGAAGACTCTAGAATTCTCGGAATAATCCACTATTGCCGTGGTACTCTGTATTTTTTCCTTGGAATTCATTTTTCTGAAGTTGAAAGAGAACAGAGAGAATTTATAGACAAAGGGATAAAGTCAATAGAAAAAGCTTTGGCTTTCATTAGGAAAACAAAAGATAAAACTTTGCTAATTGAATTCATTCTTTTCTTTGATTGGTCTATTTCAAGTACAGGTAGATTTAATTACCTTCTGAAGAGAGTAATAGATGATCTTTATGAGATCGAAGAGCTAGGGAAATTATTTTCAGGTTTATATAGTATCTGCTCCTTCTATTCGAACTATTACCCTGCATTTACTTATGCGTACTTTGCAGCAAGGAGCTTTTTCACCCCAGCCCAGAGGAAATCTTATGCTGAAAAAGCGATCGAATACGCGATAGTAGGCTTAAAGATTTCTCCTTTTTTACCATTTTCGACTTGGCTATATCAAACATTGACATGGTCTTACTCACAACTAGTTGCTATCACGTCCACAAAGGAGGAAAGAGATGAATACGCTCAGAAGATGCTCCAGTACGCGAAACAGGCAGAAAAAAATGCAGAAAAGTACGAAGGGGGATGGTCCAAGGCTGCGGGCTCCTCCTCTATCTATAGAGCCTATAAAACTCTTGCAGACATCGCGGATAGCAAAGAAGAAAGAATTAAGATGTTATCAGTAGCCATCGATGCTGGTAAAAAGTACATTACATATTCTGTAGAATCACGCACTGGTAATATTGTTGCTCAAATTCGAGTAGGACTCCTCTACGAAGAACTTGGTATTACGACCGAGGATACTAAATCTCTAATAAATGCAAGGGAAATATTCCAAAGCGTGGTAAGTGAATGCCATGATAGAGGGTATCATTCCTACTCAGCAGCAGCTCACGAATATATTGCGCATATTGATGATCGAATGGGCAATCACATAGTTTCGGCAAAACATTACGAAAGAGCTCAAGATTCACACATAGAGTCACTGAAAAATATCGAATATAAACCCCTGAAAAACAGAGTCAAAGAGAAAATAGAGTATACAAAAGCATGGAGCTTAATTCAGAGAGCAAAAGCCTATCATAAAAAGGAAAACCATCTTAAAGCTAAAAAATCCTATAAGAAGGGATGTGAGATTCTTGAAGAACTACCTACCTACAATTATGAGGCACCCTATTATATTGCTTGGGCTTCCCAAGAGGAAGCAGAACATCTCAGTAAGAAAGAAAGACATGAAGAAGCCATAGAGAAATATAAAACGACTAGAAAAAGCTTCATCAATGCTTTAAAATCGCTGAAAAATGCTTACAAGCAATCTACAGATAAAAGGGAAAGAATACGAATCGATAACCTTGAAAAAGTAGCTAATATAAGAATTCTATACTGCTCCGCCAGAGCTACCATTGAAAGGGCAAGAATTCTAGAAAAACAGGGAAACCTTCTTGCAGCTGCAGAAATATTTGGCTCTGCAGCTTCCCAATTCAGAGAGGTTTTCACTTTAACTAAAACTAAGCAGGAGCGAGACGAACTTGAAGCTGGGTATTACCTTTGTAGAGCTTGGGAAAGTATGGAACTCGCAGAAAAGTATGAGGATCCCGACAGGTTCGCAGAAGCGGCAACACTTTTTTTAAAAGCTAGTAAACTCTTCATTGACAGTAAACTAAAGTTACTGGCCTCAGGTAACTCAGCTTTCTGCCAAGCTCTGGAATATGGCTGCAAGTTTGACGAATCAACTGAAATAATGAATAAAGCCCAGTTATACTCAAAAATAAAGATGATCCTTAGAAAAGCAGCATCTTCATATCGAAAGGGGGGGTTTGAAAGTGGAGCTGAATGGGCTTTGGCAACAGCAACCTATTTCGATGCAGCATGGCACTTAATTCAAACAGATAAGGAAGTAAAACTTAATGAAAAGCAAAAAATGTTAGGAATCGTATCTAGGTATTTTAAATCTGCGGCCGAACTTTTCAGCAAAGCTGGTTATACTAGTAAAGGAATAGAAGTCTTAAAACTCCTAGATATGGTACAAAAGGAAGAAAAAATACTAGTTTCGGCTTTAAACACTATCAAAGAACCCTCCATCTCTAAAAGCACTATAGGGATAGTTACTCCCACAAGTCCCATAGAAACCGGCTTATCACCAGATCTTCGTGAAGTACAGCAATTCGCAGAAGAAGTAAGAAAAGTGGTAGAAAAACAGGTACTAAAAAAGAAATATGAACTAGTCTATAAAGACTTATTCAAAGAATTCCCCAAGATCCAGAGAAGGGAATTTAGAGTTGCTATCGCTCAAATAGGCGTATCTAAAACAGGAAATATCCTAAACGATTTATATGAAGAAAAATCTCCAGGTTTTTTCGGTATTAAAAATGATAAGATTGAAATCGTACAATCAAAAGTCAAAAACATGATAGAAATCGCTTTCTCAAAAGGAGTCAATATCCTACTCTTCCCAGAACTGACCGTCGATCTCAATTATAATCAAGTATTAGAAGACATATCAACTCTTTCTAAAGAATACAATATGTACATTATACCAGGCTCCTTTCATGATGAAAGTACAAAAAGAAACATTAGTGTGGTCATAAGTTCTAATGGAATCCTTTGGGAACAAGAAAAACATATCCCAGCTACTATTCATCATAAAGGAAAACGATTCAAAGAGGGTATAAATGTAGAAGCTACCTTAAGAAAAACCATTATCTGCAACACAGAGTTTGGAAGGATTGCAATCATCATTTGCAGAGACTTTCTCGATATGGATTTGAGAGTGGAATTGAAAAACTTTGAACCACCAGTAGATTTAATTTTCAATCCAGCTTTCACTCCTGTCACAGCTGACTTCAAAGCAGCACATTTTGACGCTCGTAGATCAATTTATGCCTACTGTTTTTTCGCAAATATTGCGGAATACGGTGATTCCTTAATATACACTCCTGAAAAGGAGCGTATTGATCGTACTATACCAAAAAAAGAGGAAAATATTATCTATAAAGATGTAGACCTCTTTAAATTGCGTTCAGAACGCAAAAAATGGGAAAAATATCAAGAAAATAATAAACCATTTATCCAGAGCACAAAATAGACCTCAACATCCCAATCTAAATTGAGAGGATTTTGGGAGCTAATTCTTTTTCTTATAGCTAATTTTTTTGTTGTTGATTTCAAAGATATAATCTTTCAATAAAAACGTTCATGTTTCTTAATCTAACCAAAGTTTAACCCATGAAAAGCTTTACATTCGCCTATCAGATTGCTGGTCAGATTTTGCCATTTAACACTTGATATATTACTTTCTATATAACATTTTATATAAAAAAACTAGCTATACCCAACGTCAAACGACGGTGATCACTTATTACTAGATAAAGAAGATGAAGTACGAAGCTATATTGAGGAATTCATTAAGAAAAATTAATCATGGAACTTATGATTTAATTTAGATGTTCTAAAATTATACTAAAGCCAGCTTTAACAATTATAAT
>JAEOUE010000230.1 GCA_016839515.1 Candidatus Hodarchaeum mangrovi | reverse complement strand
GAAGTTCCTCTATATGGCGAGAAGTAAACACATAGGTTGGTGAAACCCCATTAATCCGAATATTGAATGGAGCTAAAAAAACTGCGAAAGATCTTATTAAGTATGCTAATCCTGCCTTTGCAATTCCATAGGGCATTTTTTTTATCTCTGGCTCAAAAGCAGAGGAACTAACAATATGAACGACAGAACCCCCCATCTTATTCATAAGTCGAGTTGCCATCTGTGATAATAAAAAAGCAGATGTAAGATTTAGTGATAGAACTTGCTGAAAAAAATCCTCAGTTACTTCAAGTGGATTGATACTTCTCAATGACCCTCCTATGCAATTGATGAGGCAATCCATCCCTCCCATGGTTTCTTTGATAAAATTTTCTAGATTTCGGATATTCCTCTCTTTTGTACAATCTACTGCTAAAGAATGGAAGCCAGGAAATCTATTTGATGATATATTTTTACTTGAGATAATAATAGTATTATTTTGTGTGCTAATTTTCTTTAAAACAGCCTCTCCAATGCCCCCTTTTGCTACACCAGTAATTACTACACGTTGATTAGTTATTATATTTATCACCTTTATTGATCAAATTTTTTAAGCCAGTAAGAACGAGATGAGGTTGTTTTTCTTTTTTTAAGTAATCTGAACAGAATAAAGACTGAAAGGCCTCCTGCACAAACTAATGTCCCTAAAATAAGAATTGGATCATCAATAAATCCTAAACCATCAAGAAATCCATTTGATTTTGAAATAGTGTTTGATGTTGAAGTTAACGAAGTCGATGAGAATGTTGAATTAATATTTGAATTCATAAAATTGATGGAAAGTGACAGTAGATCGTTTAAAATATATTCGGGAACCATTTCTGGCTGGAATAGATAATTTAAAATGCGAAATTTTCCATTATCAACATAATAGCCTTTAGATTTATATCCTGGAAATACAGGAAGTTCATCTTCTAAAATAGAAACTGCTCCTGAAAGTAAGTTAACCACTTCACCATCACTACTTCGAGTTGCTCTCAATGTATCATTTGATCCGAGTGTGAATGTAGGAAGTGTACTGAGGAATTCCAATCCATGAATTCTTGTACTAGGAGCCCTAAAATTTTTAGGACTTGTTGCTCTAAAAATGAGAGATGTTTCTTGCTGAATTGAATCTCCCTGATTACTAAAATCAAAAATGTTATAGCTAGACATAAATATTATTCGAGGGTTTTTTTCAGAAGGAGAATTTGTGAGATATTCTTTAATAACTAAAAATTCATTATAATTAATATGGGAGTTACTAAGAGGACTGATTGCTGGATTTCCGACCCAAAGAATTAGATTATATTTCCATAATTCTTCTGCAGTGATTTCTGCATTAATAAATGAGGAAGTTTGAAATACTTCATAATCTCCAGTTAACCCTAACAAATCTAAAGTACTAAGAACAGAAGCTTCAGAATTTCGTCCTAAATCATCATCAATAACCAAAATTGAACCATTATTGTTATCCACTTCATAGATTTTAAAATCTGAATAACCAATATTAGGGATTGTACTATTATCAAAAGCCCTAGCTCTGATTATGTGACTGCCTTCTCTTTCTAGATCAGTTTGCCAGGTGAACGTGTACAAGTTTGGAGTTTCTAATACAGCAGAACATTCACTCCAAGGTCCATAATCAATTGATACTTCAACTGATTCTATTGATGCTTTAGATGTAATATCTGTATAAACAAGTAGGGAATAATTATCGGAAACTGAACTAAGAGGATGGATTAATGAGACTTTGGGAATATTTGATTCATTAGTGACACGTACACGGTAGGATAAATTTGTTAATTTTTCAATTATTTGAACAGCCCAACCTTTTCCTGATGAATAGGATGAGACTTCTCCATTACCTAAAGAAAATGCAGCATCATCTTTATTTTCACTTGTTTCAGGAATTGAATCAATCACATTCCATGGAGGGGAAACATCCAAACTAACTTGGGTTTGTCCTGAAGTGCGTGGGCCGACTTGAATTTCAGCAATTACTAATCCATGTTTAGGAAGATATTTGTCATAATCTAAATTTTCTCTAACCGTTACCGTCCAACCTCTTCCATGTTCTGTATTAATGAAACCTGAGGAATTCCATCCTAATTCTAGCCACATAATTCCAGAAGGTATATTGGATGCAATTGGATTTATTGTTACAATAGTATCTTTTGAATAATTATTAATTTGTAATCGATGATTACTGCTGATAAATTGGGGGGAACTAGCTTTTGATATATGACTATAATATTTATTCCAGATAGAGAAGTGTCCAGGACCCCCATCCATAATGCAATATGGACCAGCAAAATCATGTGTATAGCTAAGATCATATAAATCTGGAAAATCAAGAGCATGTCCTAATTCATGTGAGGGTGTTTCATAATCTACATATTCATGATTCATGGAATAGACTACTTCAGGAAGCTCAAATCGCCATAAACTCCATTGATGACTCCATATATCCTCAGAATCTCCTGAATACTCTTGTCCATCTCCTGAGTGTATAACAACAAAAAGATCATAGTTCTGGGGATTTTTCCCACTAGATATAGCATGGCCTCTAGCCTCATATGCTATTTCATCTGCTCTGAAATCCTGTCCAGGTGGGGTTCGTTCCCCAGCTCCATAATAACTACGATTATTTAAGGTTGGGAACCATCCTAAAACTTCTCCTGTTAATGATACTTCATTATAGGAAACATTTTGATAATATTGTCGAATCGAATCTGTACCAGTTGAAAAAAATAGATCTTCATAGTGCAGAGGTGTGTGCATTGGATTATAAGGATCATCTGGTATTTCCATTAACACTACCAAGACGTTTAAAGTCGTTTGTGAGATATTAAATTTTAAATTTATGTTTACTTTTGTATTATCACCATTAATTGACGAATAATGATATGTTAAGAGCGATATTAAAATTAGAAAGCCAAAAAAGGTATAAATTGTAAAACGAAATCGTTTTGGCATCGAGACTCACCTTGAATGTCTATTATGAATACCATTCAGATTAAAATATAAGGAATATCATCCCTTATCTCGTAGTTAAAAAAATACTCTTAATATTTTTAGATAGAAAATCAGTGAACAGATTTTAAAAAATTAGATTTTATAAAGTCTTGATTATCAAATAAGTAATAATACTATTTTTGATGGAAAGAAAAGCTAATGGTTGAATTGAGTGTCAAAAAAAGAGTAATAGAGTATGTATTGTCAAAAATAGAGGCAAAAAATCAGGAATGGGGTCGCTTTTTAGTCAAGGATAGTTTTGATACCCTTGATTTACATATAACTTTTTGGGCTGTACAGGAAAGTGCTCGAGACTTAAAGGAAGTAGCTCTTACCCCAATGGTTGAACAACCAGAGCTAGAGCTCAAACTTACTTATGCTCCTCCTTCATTCTTTTTGGAAGTTTTAGATGGACGAAATACTCCCTATTGGCAAGTAGCTACTGTTTATCGTGTTTTAAATAATAGTGAAATCATTTATGACCCCAAAGGCCGATTAAAGGAGTGGGTTAATAAAATAAATCAAATTAAATGGACTCCTGATGTGATTCAATTAAAACAACAAACGACTTTATCATTGTTACAACGTATGGAAAAATTTATTAAAGAAGATATGCTCGCTGATGCCTATATATGGTTGATTAAGGCTGCGGAAGAAGCAATATGTGTTCCTCTAATGAAACAAAACTCTTTTGGTCTTGGGAGTGCTCCTCTTTTATTAGATACTCTTAGAGATCATCATAATGATATTTTTTTATTTTTCAAGTCTCTTCTAAGAATTGAAATGTTTTCTATAGAGAAATTGGAAGAGTCAAGGAGAGAACTTGAAAAACTTGCTGATCGATTATATTTAGATAATATCAAAACCGATCGTGAGATGTGGATACTAGCAGCTTTTGTGGCTCTTAATGAATCAGAAAAAAGATTAACCCAAAGTATTGCAGCCAAAGAATACGACATAAATCTATCGACTCGACTTTTTGAGACTTCAATTGGTGAATTATGGCAAGCATATTTTCTTGTAGCACAAAATCCCAGAACTGAAGTCAAACTTGATCCTTGGGTTGTAGGAAGTTTTTGGAAATGGTTTGGTTATCCTGAAATCAATGAAGAATGGTTTCATCAAAAAGTATCAATAATAAAAGACTTAATAAAATGAATTAAATACTCTTAATGGCTTTAATTCATAAAATCCCTAAACCAATCCCAAGTTATCTTAATTCCCTTCTCTAGAGTGACTTTAGGCTCCCAATTGAGTTTATTTTTTGCTTTACTGGAATCTAAGGATATATGTTTAACGTCACCAGGGCGTGGCGACTCAAAATTTCGTATTGTTTTCATTTCGGTTACTTTTTCTATAGTATTAACTAATTCTATTAAATTTGTTTGAATACCAGTTCCTGCATTAAATGTTGCATTCTGATTAGCATGCATTGCTTTAATACACATATTTGTAATGTCCTTAACATAAATGTAATCTCGTGTATCGTAACCATCTCCGAAAATTACAACTGGTTTTTTATTTAAGAAATTTCCTAAAAAGATCGATATTACACCTGCTTCCCCCATTGGATCTTGTCTCGGTCCATATATATTTGCTGGGCGAATTATTGAGTAAGAAATACCATAGGTTTCATGAAACAATTTCAGATATCGTTCTCCAACGAGTTTACTTAACCCATATGCGGAGATGGGATTTTCAAATGCAGTTTCTTGTACAGGTATTTCTTTAGGTTCTCCATAAATAGCTCCACCGGTAGATACATAAACTAATTTCTTAATTCCACATTTTAGCATTGATTCAAGTAGGTTGAGAAATCCGATTATATTAACAGAGGCATCAAAAATAGGATCTCTCATTGAGCGAGATACAGAAATCTGAGCTGCTAAATGAAATGTGAAATCAACACCCTCCAAAGCATTCATAACTATTTTTGAGTCACGAATATCACCTTCTACTAGATTTATCTTTTTTTTAAATGATTCAATATTCCTCAATTTACCCGTACTGAAATTATCTAAACAAGTGACTTCATAGTCCTGTGACAACAAGTCTTCAATTAAATGACTACCTAAAAATCCTGCTCCTCCTGTAATCAAGATTTTCAAATTCAACTCTCCATATTCTGGTTATTACTCTTTTTACTATATAATTGCTTTAGTAAAGAACAGAATTAAAAAAATAATCATGATTTGATAAAAGGTATTATGTTAATCAATTAATGAGAAATCAATAAGAATATTTAACAAAGGATATTTTTTGTTTGATCAAGAATTTTAACTATTAATTTCTAATCAAAAGTGAAAGCTTTGAGGTTGCTTTATGAAAATTGGGAAAAGTGAAGGCTCTTTAATTGTCTGGAAAGATAATACAATTCGAAAATATCCACAAATTCAAAATTTATTAGATGTTATACTTAATCCATCAATTCTAAAGTTGGCTAAATATGAAGAATTACAATCTTCTCCAGATCTTGAGTTGCCAATTATTTCAAACAAAATAATTTGTTTAGCAAAAAATTATGAAAAACATGCCAAAGAAATGGGTGTAGATCCCAAAATCTTACCTAAAACACCTTCACTATTTCTAAAACCATCAACTACACTTATAGGTCCAGATGATTACATTATATTTCCCAGTAATTCTCAGGAAATTCATCATGAAGTGGAACTAGCAGTCATCATAGGCAAAAAAGGTAAAAATATCTCTGTTGAAGAAAGTTTAGACTACATTTTCGGTTATACTATCCTACTTGACATAACTGCTCGAGATATTCAAACCATTGCTAAAAAAAATGGTCAACCATGGTTTCAAGCAAAAGGTTATGATACTTTTGCTCCGCTCGGTCCATTGATTGTAACTCCAGATGAGATTAAAAATCCTCAAAATCTTGAAATAGAATTATATGTAAATAAGGAACTCAGACAAAAAGGAAATACAAAAGATATGATCTTTGATATTAAAAATATTATTTGCTATTGTAGTTCTATTGTTACACTTGAACCAGGGGATATTATCGCAACTGGTACTCCAGAGGGAGTAGGGCCATTACATGTAGGAGATGAAATTGAAGCAATTATAGATCCAATAGGCGTTTTAAAGGTTGGAGTTAAAAAATGAGCAGCCTTGATTTAATTTTATCTGAAGTATCGAATTTTTTCAATCCTTCTCTAGCGCTTCTAAGTTCTCCATCTAATATTCTCCTTGTAGTTCCTGAATTGGAAGTACTAAAATATTTAAACCAATTAAATCTTAATTTTTTTAAGTTACGGTTTGTAGAAACTCGTGATTACTGGTTAGATATTCATTCTGTTCTTTTTTTTCATAAGATACCATTTAATATTACTCTTCGTGTTTATAATCCTAGTTCTAACTTCTTTAAGGAGTTAAAAGCTATTTTTCCAATAATTTCTTCATTTTTATAGCAAAGAATGACTTTTTGAGTCTAAATGTACATCAGATCATTGAGCTCTATTTTTAGCCTTTTCAAGATGCATTTTTATCAAAGAGACAAGATCATCGGCACTAAATGGTTTATTTATATACGCGTCAGCTCCTGCTTCTTCTCCTGCTATTCTATCCTTTTTTCCAACTTTTGCTGTAAATAAAAGAACAGGTACTGTATTTAGTCTATCATCATTTTTAATCCATTTACAGACTTCTAGTCCATTCATCTTTGGCATTAGTACGTCTAAAAGAACAAGATTTGGTTTATTGGTTGATTTCTTAAGGAATTTTATAGCCTCTTCTCCGTTACTAGCAGAAAAAACTTGATAGCCTTCGTATTCAAGCACCATCCGAGCAAGTTCAACAGTATCCTCTTCATCATCGACAACAAAAATCATATCTCCCTGCATTTTCTCACTTCTTAGGTGTATTGGAATTGTATTCAATAGATCTAAGGCCTTTTTAGTAATTGAGTTTTTTATATCAAATTTCTAATATTTACTTTTAATTTATAGTATATAACCATATCATTTTGAAAAATTCGAGGATATTATTTAGATATATCATGAAAAATCACTATTTAAATAAGGATAAAAAAGATTGGATAAATCCAACCACTTGGTCTCGACCTACTGCTATCGAAATAAGAGCTATTATCATCATCCCTCCAAAAATTTTTTGTAAATTTACAGTGTCAATCCGTTGAACAATTAACGGGCCAATCTGGGCCCCTAAAATTATTCCTAGAATAAGAAATAAGGCTAAATCTGGATGGACCTGTCCCATACCGAGTTTGATTACCGCTCCTGCAATACTCGTGAATATCATAATAAACATTGAAGTGGCTACAGCTTTATGCATTGGAATCTTTCCGAGGTGGATTAATATTGGAACCATTACAACACCTCCTCCAATCCCCAACAATCCTGATGAGAAACCAGCGATGAATCCGAACAAAGTACACCATATTTCACGTTTTTCAAATCCAAACCAAATTATCTCATCATGTTCTATTTCTCCTTCCCCTTTTGTATTAATTCCTTTTTTCCTTTGTTTAGGATAAAGAATCATTTTAATGGCAATGGGAATAAGACAGATGGTAAAAATAAGTCGAAATAATGCAGGGGATTCAACTGCAAAGTATGACCTAGTAAAGCTTCCACAAACGGCACCAATCACACTAGTTATCGCTACCAAAAGTCCTGTTCGAAATTGGATCATATTTGATTGTCGTGAATATGCAATCGTAGATGATATTGCTGTAAATATAATCATAAATAACACTGTTCCTACTGCAAAAGCTTCATTTATTCCTAAAATTATTAGAGAAGGAGTTGTGATGAATCCTCCACCAACACCTAAAGATGAAGAAATTATTCCAACAAAAAATGCAAAAAAAGTAAAGAGCAATCCTTCGAAAAAATTGTTCAGGATTAGTTCTCCGATTAATTGTGTAATTACCATAATCTTCTCGCTCTGTCTAAAATGAGTGTAGATAAAAAATCCCTAAGTATTTAATTAAATTGGTTATAGGAGTAAAAAGAGCATACATTTATTTGTTTTCATAAAATGTTAATCAAAATTGTACCAATGTATAATATGTATATACATCAAAAAGGGGTATAACCCTGAATTATAAATAACTAAATCGTATATAGAGCTTATTGATGGGAATACTAGAAATTTATGGGACAAAAAGTTCCAATTTAAAGGGTAAACGCATTCTTATTGGCGTAACTGGCTCTATAGCAGCGATTGAAGTACCTCATTTAATTCGTGAAATAATCCGACATTCAGGGGAACCAATCGTAGTATTATCTCCAGAAGCTACTCGATTTGTTGCTATTGATGCCCTTACGTGGTGTATGGATAAACCACCCATTACCGAAATTTCAGGCTTATCAGAACATATAAAGTGGACTGTAGATCCAAACAGTAAAATTGATCTTTGCATGATTTGCCCTGCATCTGCCAATACTATTTCTAAACTAGCAAATGGTATCGCAGATACTTCAGTAACCCTTGTATCTTTAGCTGCGATTGGAGCAAAAATACCAGTATTAATAGTTCCAGCAGCACATACTGTCTTACTTGAAAATCCTGTTACAGAACGAAATGTCTTATTCCTTAAAGAACTTGGTGCTTATTTTTCTCCAGTTTCCGAAGATGAAAAAAAGTTTAAATTTCCTCCTCTTGAGCAATTAATGACATTAATTTTTCAAATCCTTCTTCCGAAGAAGTTTTTAACAGGAAAAAGATTCTTGATTAGTGGTGGGGCGACAAGAGAGTATTTTGATAATGTTAGATTTCTCTCTAATCCCTCCACAGGATTTACTGCACTTCAAATTTGTAAAGCACTTGTTGCGGAGGGAGCTGAGATTATGTTTATACTAGGAGAGGGTAATAACATTAAAGATGAATATAATGCATTTAAAACAATGATCGTAAGGTCAACCTCTGATATGTATAATTTAATACATGAAGAGTTGTCCAATGGTGATTATCATGGATTCATATCCGTTGCTGCAGTATCTGACTATAAACCTGAGTTTTCCAAAGGAAAAATAGCTTCAGAACAACAAGATTTGTTTATTCGAATAGTACCTACAATTAAGATTATTGATAAAGTCAGAACTCAATATCCAAACCTTTATATTTTAGCCTTTAAAGCTGAAGTGGGAGTTTCAGAAAGTGAATTGATCACTAGAGGACGAAAACTACTTAATTCTAAAAATTTAAACATTGTTTGTGCAAATTGGGTTGGAGAGCCTGAAAAAGGTTTTATTGCTAAAACAAACGAGGTATTTATTCTAAGAAAGGGTAAGGAAGAAGTAATTCATCTTAAAACTAGAAAAGATCAAATAGCACATAATTTAGTTAAATTAATTATTGAAGATTTTCAATTAGGAGGTGGAGTATAATGCCTATAACTGTATTTGGTGCTGGGAGTATTGGATCACTTTTTGCTGGGAAAATAGCCTACTCGGGCCATTCAACATCTGTAATCGGCAGAGATCCTCACATATCAGAGATTAATCGCCATGGATTACGGATTATTGAGGAATATGAAGAGATACTAACCCATTTACCTGCTGACACTGTATTTCCCAATGAAATAGTCTCTTCTGAAGCAATCTTCATTACTACAAAGGCATATTCCAATCCAATTGTTGCAGATAGTCTCCATCAGAAAATTCGAGCTGATGTCCCATTAGTTGTACTCCAGAATGGTATGGGAAATGAAGAAATTTTTATGTCTAAATTTTCTCGAAATCCGATTTTCCGTGCAATAACTACAGAAGCAGCTGAGTTAGTTTATCCTGGAACTGTTAATCATGTTGCATCCGGGAAAACAGTTTTTGGTCAAGTTCAGGGTTCTGAAAATGGATTTAGTAATAGAATTCAAAAAATTATATCAAGTTCAGGTTTTGCAATTCAATTTACACCTGATATAGAAGTTAAAATGTGGCAGAAATTATTGGTAAATGCAGCTATTTGTCCTTTGGGAGCAATTTTACAGGTTCCTAATGGAAAGATTTTAGAGAAATCTTCTATTAAAAAGATTTTTAATGCAATTATAGAAGAAGGATTGGCTATCGCTCAAATTAACCTCCCTGAAGTTGATTTCTCTGAGACTCGAGACTTTACACTTAGTGTACTTGAGAAAACGAAGAAAAATAAATGTAGTATGCTTCAAGACGTTGAAAGGAAGCGAAAAACTGAAATTGACTTTATTAATGGATTTATTGTACGTGAAAGCCGTCGATTAGGATTAAAAGCCCCAATAAATACAGCTATAACAGATTTAATACATCATATTGAACATCATTCATTGAACTGAAGGATTAGCTTAATGAAGTGTCCTAGTTATTGGATCGCGGCTCATTTGACTTGCATTTTTGAAATTCGTGACCAATCATCTAATATATTAGAAAAAGGTTCTCGTGGTGCTGGAATTTCTATTAAAAGAGGTGTAACTACTACCATCCTAGATAATAATAAAAAAGAGCCTGAAATTCATTTCAATGGCAAAAATCAGCCTTTATCAGATTCAATGGTCTCCGTACAAGTTATGAATTTATTACTTTCTCCAGAAGAACAACAAAATTTCATAATTAGTCATTCTTTTGATATCCCAATTGGAGGAGGATTTGGAGCATCTGCTGCTGGAGCATTAGGTGCAGCGTTCTGTATTAACGATTTTTTTGAATTAGGTTATAATGATTTGACATTATATCAAATTGCCCATAGATCTGAAGTTTTAACTAAATCTGGACTAGGTGATATTATTGCATTATATCAAGGAGGCTTAGAGATCCGTATTAGAGCAGGGGCTCCTGGTTATGGAGAAACAATTGGCATAGAAATGGATCAAAAGTGGAAAATCGCAACTATATCCTTTAGTGGTTTACCTACATCAAGTGTACTTTCAGATTCTGATAAACGGTTTAGGGTTAATTCAACAGGGGCAGCACTGATTGACCAATTACTTCTTAATCCTATATTTAGTAATTTTATCAAAATAGCGAATAAATTTACCTTAGGTGTTCAACTTTGGTCTGAGAAAGTTAAAAAAATTATTTTAAATCTTCCTAGTAGCATATTTGGGTCTCAAATCATGTTAGGAGACGCAATTTTACTTTTTTATCAGAATGATGATGATTTATATGAGTTAAACCTAGATTCAGATTTAATACGAAAAGAAGAAATTTGTTATAAAACTTTACAAAGGTTATCATGATGAGAAACCATCAAATTCCTAAAGATCATCCTAGATATCTATCATTAACTATAAGAGAATCTATTATAAATGGCATGCATAATAAAGTAGTAGCTGAAGCAGGTTTAATAGCTCATGGAAGAGGAGAGGCTTTTGATTATATTTTAGGAGAAGAAACTCCTCCATTTGCGTTAAAACAGGAAAGATTAGCTGTATTAAATCTTTTAGAAGCAAAACATCCAATTATTTCTGTGAATGGGAATGTAGCAGCACTTTGTCCTAATGATATTGTTCGATTTAGTAAAATAGTCAATGCTCCTCTTGAAATAAATCTGTTTTATAGGTCAAAAGAGCGTGAAGACGCTATCAAAGAGGTTTTATTAAAAGCAGGGGCTGATCATTTGCTTGGTATAGACCCAGACTATCAGGAGATTATAAAAGAATTGTCTCATTCTCGTAGAATTGTTGATTCTCGTGGGATTGCAAGTTCAGATTGTGTTTTCGTTCCCCTTGAAGATGGGGATCGTACTCTGGCTTTACGAAAATTAGGAAAATCAGTTATAACAATCGACCTCAACCCTTTGTCCAGAACATCACTTGCTGCCTCAGTTACAATAACAAACAATATCATCAGGGCAGTTCCAGAAATGATAAAGTTTGTAGAAGAATATAGAGCATGTTCTCATGATTCAATAACGAATCAACTTATGAAATTAAATAATAAAGCATTATTGCAAGAATCATTGAAATTTATGGCTGATCGATTAATTTTACTTTCTCGTGAAGAGAAATTGTTTAATCTAAGTTAAGGTGATCTGATGAAGAAGAAAAATGTCATTGATATAATGGAAATGAAGAAAAATAACATTAAAATTACTATGCTCACTGCTTATGATCATGTAATGGCATCAATATTAGATGAAGCAGGGACTGACATGTTACTCGTAGGTGATACCATGGGAATGGTTGTTTTTGGACATCAAACGACATTGAAAGTTACCCTAGAGGATTCTATTCGTCATACGCAAGCTGTGGCTCAAGGAGCGAAATCTGCTTTAGTAATTGGAGACTTACCTTTTGGTACATTTCAAGTATCTCCTGAAGAAGCAGTGAGAAATTCAGTGAAGCTTGTTCAAGAAGGAAATGCAGAGGCAATCAAATTAGAAGGTGGAAGTGAGAGGGTTACATCAATCGAGAAAATTCTAGATGCGGGAATCCCTGTTATGGGCCATCTTGGACTAACTCCTCAATCCTATCATAAATTTGGTGGATTTAAAGTACAGGCTCGTTCTGAGGAATCAGCTAGATTTATATTAAATGAAGCTAAAGCATTAGAGAAAGCAGGAATATTTGCATTGGTATTAGAAGCAATACCATGGGAAGTAGCAAAAAAAATAACAGAAGCAATTTCAATCCCTACAATTGGTATTGGCGCTGGTCCTTATTGTGATGGTCAAGTCCTTGTTACTTATGACATGCTAGGTTACTTTGATTTTAAGGCTAAATTTGTAAAGAGGTATGCCAATATAAAAGATCAAATATTATTAGCTGTTCAGCAATACAACAAAGAAGTTCGAGAAAAAGTATTTCCAGATTTAACCTTTAGCTATGAAATGCCTTCCTCTAAATGAATGATTTTTCATATTATTGAATCACCTCACATTCAATACTTTCAATTATCTCCCTGTCTTAAATTATATTTAAAGCTGATAGAAGCGTTTTTAAAGAAGTTGAGCTTTAAAATCATTTGATTGAAGGATGGAATCCGACTCTGTTAATTATTTTTTTTCAGATAATGTAAAACCATCCATCATTAAACAACTATTCTTAGAAGAACTTTTAATATTAAAAAAACGACTAGAAAATCCTCCACACCCATTTTGTGAATTGGATTGTCCTTGGATTATGTATTGTCGTCAAAATCTACGTCTTGGATGTATTTTAAGTGATATGATTGAGATAGGGGTATGGGAATCTACACTTCATTGGTCAAAGATTTAATTAGGGTTTTTTTCTTTTTCAGAAGAACCTAGAATTTTTTTATTTTCTATTAAATATTTAGGTCCAAATCCTTCCAGTTTCTCAAATGGACCCTCCAATCCTTTAGGATTTCCTGTCTTTGTATAAATTACCTTGGACTTTAATATTCCTTTTATTACATTGGTTGGGCTTTGATTAAAATGATCTAAAAGTATTTCTGCTTTCTTTTGACCAGTATTATGCAATCCCTGTAAAAAGAATATTTGATTGTCTCTTAAATTTCTTTTCTTAGGAGATTTCCTAGCAATTAAAGGATCAGATTTATCTTCCTGAACCCAAGAGGCAATTCGGTTGAGAACTATCGCAGTTTCACTCACTTTTGACGTTGGAATTATTGGAAGTTGACGTTTTAAGAAAATATAAGTCAAGGCTCCATAGACATGCTTTTTCCTCTTTTTCCATTCAACTCGTTCAAATGCAGCTGTTAAATTTTCAATGATTAAAACAGGTTGATCATAAGTTTCAATTAAGCGATCAATTTGTTCAAACAATCTACTATCCATAATAGAAGCGATTAAATCAGTCCCAGTTTTTCGTTCACACGCTACTTGATCTGAGATGATATAATCGGCAATATCAAGATGTGCTTCTTCAACGTTCATTTCTAGTTTACGTAAATGGTTTTTTAATGAATTGGGTTCACGATGATCTACAATAATATGTAATAGCTTCGACATTACTTATTCACATTCTTGAGATCTGAAATAGTCCATTTATGGACGATAACCTTTCTTATCTAAGACACCTGGAATTAATTGATTAGATACCAATGACTCTAAAATTTGTTTGAGAATTTCTTTAGGAAGATTAGTTAAATTTATCAATTCAGCCCATTCAATAAGTTCCTTCGTTCTTGTTTCAGGTTTTTTTAAAAAAAATAAAACGATATTCATTGCTCTCTTTTGTGTAAAGAATATTTGTTGATTTGCTCCCTGAATGAATTTTTTTTCTGAAAGAATCAAATTACGAACTGTTTCTTGATGTTTTTCATCCTCAGAAATTTCTAATACCTCAAATAATTCTCCCAAAGGAATTTCTCCTTTGTATTCAAGAATTCGATTAATTTCTTCTTTTATACCCTTACTAGTAATAAATTCCCCAGTCTTGTTCACAAAGCCTTTAATAACCAAAATTTGTTGAATTATTATTTCTACAATAATTTTAGGTAGATCAAGCTTATAAGCTATTATATCGAAATTTAAACGGGAAAATAATTTTACTTCTTCTTCAACTTTAAGAATTAACTCTTCAGAGAAAAAGTATGTTTTATCTATATTAAAACGTCCTGAAAACTCATTGGAGATATAATCTAATATTTCATTCTGAAGAGATTTATCGAGCTTAGATTCGTTCAAAAGTGTTAAAATTGAAAGATAACCTTTTCCAATAATTCTTTCTTGGATTGGTTGATACAATGATTCCAAAGATATTAATTTTCCATCTTTTGTTTTAAATGTTTTAATGGTTACAATCTTTTTAAGGCTATTTAAAAAAATAGAAAAGTTTAAATCTATGTGCTTCAGTAAGTGCTGAACTATTCCCTCATCTAAACGAGAGGCGTTCTCTATCAGGTTATTAAATTCAGAAATGTCAATAAAAACTTGAATATCATCGAGCCATTTCCCTTCATGAGTATGCTTTATTATTTCTTTTATTTTTTCAGTATCGACTTTTGGATTACCAAGTGATTTTAAGAGTACTGGGACTGCTAAAATTTTATCCTTTGAAATTTTTTCATTGATTATGCGAGTTAAATAATCTATTGTAAAAAATTCTCCTAAGGAATTATACCATCCTTGAATTTCCTCTTTAAATTCATCTATTAGCTCGATTTTAATTCTTTCAACTGGTTGATTAAGCATTTTTGCTATTTCTTTTAGCGATAATATTCCTGAAGTTTGTAGGGTATTGTAAATTTCTTCTAGCTCGGTTTTATGGACAATAAAATTCGGAGAACTCCATTGTATACTATCTATTTTATTTGAAATAGCTTTAATATTTTCTGACTGAATTCCTTTAAAAGGATCCTTTTTAATTAACTCAGGGAAATATAGAGATCTTTTTTCATTAATCAAACTAGTAATTAGCTTTATAAGCCCTGTTTCAGTCATTAAACTGCCATCTTTTAGCTCTAAAAGTGGAATTTCTAAAATTTCATTAATTAATATTTTGACTGCTAATTCACTAGTGTTTAATTGACTAGAAATTTCTTTGAATGTAAATTTTTCTTTTTCTAGCAATTTCTTATGAAATTCTTTCAGCTCTGGCTCTAAATCAATCAAAAGAATGTGTAAATTATCAGAAAAATCCTTCTTAGTATTTTCAGATCCAAATTTTAAAAAAGCTAGAAATTCAATCTGCCTTGATCTTCGAATAATTGGAACAATATTTTCTTTATTTTTACTAAGATAAGAAGCTGCAGTTTCTCGTACATATTCATTAGGGTCAATTAAGTTTTTAAGAAAAGGAATAATTAATTCACTACCCCCCATATGTTCTAAAGCTGAACTTGCTTGGTTTCGGGTCCAATCATCATAATTTTTGTTCTGCATAATTTCTAGAAGCAATCCTATGGCTTGTTCGGTTTTAAGTTTTCCTAGAGCATAAATTATAGATCTTCGAAGTCCCGTTGAGGCATTTATACTTGTTTGAAGCATATTTGTTAAAATATTTTCAATACCATGAATTTCTTGTGACGCTACTATATCAAGTGCAATTTTTTGTACAACTTCCTTAGGATCTTTCAAAGAACGTATTGTAAAATCAGTCAATTTAGGATATTTATTTACATTCATCCATTCTAAGGCGAGAGCTCTTACTCCAGGATTGGCATCATTAAATCCATTAATAACGAGATCTTCGACTTGTTTAAAATCTGTAAGTATCGTAATAAGGGTTGAAAAGGTTGTTTCTCTAATTCTATCATCCGAATCTTTTACTAATATTAAAAAAGATTTGACAATTAACTTAGATCGATAATCAGAAGGATTAGATTTCAGGAAAGATTTTAGATTGTTTACTGCTTCCCATTTTTGGTTTGAGTCCTTACTCTTAAGGTTTTGTAAATCGATAATCACAGATTCCTCAGTCATAATAATCACTTTGTTTTATACTCAACTTAATATTCAACAGGGAAAATTATTATAAGATTTTACTTTTCATAGGCGGAAAAAAAAATCTAAGCTATTATTTTAGAGTTATTGTTTTTGGAATTAAAGCTATTTAATTCCTGCTGGATTTCGAATAAAGACTGAAATCATTCTTATACTATGGTGAATGTCGCTTAAGGCTAATAATGATGTAGGAGAGTGAATATATCTACAGGGAACTGAAACTACTGATGCAGGAACCCCTTCTCCAATTTGATGAATACGTCCTGCATTTGTCCCACCAAATATTGGTTTTTTAATTTGAAAAGGAATCCCTTCCATTCTAGCATTTTCAATAAGACGTCGATTAATCATGGGATGTGCCAGCATAGAACGATCTGCAACAGTAATAGCTGGTCCTTTTCCGATATATGCTGGACATTCAGCGTCTGGAATGCCTGGAACATCTCCTGCTGTTGTATTTTCTAAAGCTATAGCCATTGTAGGATTCAATTGGGCAGTTGCTGTTGCAGCTCCACGCCCACCGACTTCTTCTTGGGTTGAGAAGCTAAATACTAAGGTATTTTCATGAGAAATTTGACTAAATTCACGAATTATATGAATAAGGATATTCACGCCTGTTCTATCGTCAAACGCTTTTCCTCTAATCATACCATTCCCAAGATCAACAAAGGGATCATATAATGTTCCTGTTGATCCGATAGAAATTCCTGCCTCTTGTAATTCAGTTTCATTCATTCCTAAATCAATATACATATCTTTTATTTCTAGAGGTTTTTTCCTTTCAGCTTCTGTTGTCAGGTGAGGTGGTTTAGATCCAATAATACCATCATGACTTCTAGAGTTATCTCCAAGAACTTTTACTGCTTGTCCTAGTAATGTTCGAGTATCCCACCCTCCTATCGGTACAAATCTTAAAAATCCTTTTTTTTCAATATGACTTACCATAAATCCTATTTCATCAATATGGGCATCTAACATTATCTTTTCGGGCGTATCACTAGTTGAATTGCCATTTTTGACTACTAATAACGATCCTAGGCGATCAATCCAGAATTTATCTACATAACCTTCAATATGAGGAATGATATAATCCACTACTGGTTTTTCATATCCACTAACGCCAATAATTTCAGATAATTCTCCCTGAATGGTCTTTATACTCTCTAAATCCATTGGAATTCAACTCAAAAAGGTAATTTAGGCTTAAGAACGACAATTACACTTTGAAGGCTTAATCATTAGATGTCCATTCAGTAAGTGCAAAAGTTGCGTCCCATCCCTTCGATATTTGTTTGACTTTTCCTTTTTGCGCTAATGCAGCTAAGACATTGAGATATTCTTCTATTTCAGTCTTTGAGAAATCTGGCAATTCATCAGCTATCTTTTCTAAGCTTTTAGGTCCAGAATGCAATATATTTAAAATTTTAACAGCATCTTCAATTAGGGCATATCTATAAGGTTTTTCAGGGATTGGTTCTCCTTTAGGATTTAAATTCCATATTTCCCCATCCTTAACAACTTTTCCAAAGGCATGAAGATAATTAAAAAATCCTAATGTATAGTATGTATCACTAATGCATAAATCCGTTCCAGGAGATATTTCATAAGGACTTGCTTCTTCACCTAAATATTCTAATTTATCAATAATTTGTAGAGCATGTTTATACGGAAAGGCATTGAAAGGGGATTTACTTTTATAATCTTCCATTTAGACACCTTCAATAATCTTTAAGGGAGTAATTCAATGATTAATGTTAAGAGAACAGCTTTTTTGTGATTTAAATAACATTTTGGTGAGAAAATCAAAAAAAAATTTTCATCAAATTCCATGATGTAGAATCAATATTTTCTCAAGATTTATTGTTTTCTCATCAAATAAAATAAAATCTTCTTTCTCATAAAACCTTAGTAACTCTGGTGTTTTCTGATAGACTTCAACGGCTAAAATTTTAATTTCTTGGTGCTTGTTCCTAATTTCCTCCTTTATTTGGTTCAAGATATTTTTACCAAATCCTTGATGTTGAAAGGAGGGATCAATTGCAAAATGATAAAGTTTCATGATATTTTTATTAATTTTTCGCAATGAAAAAGTGCCAATCATGTTTTTATTGTTGTGGATTATACTAAATAGAGAATTATTATGAAAATCATCTAATAATTTTCTTTTTGTCTCAACTAAAGCCCCAGGAAGGCGAGAAAGAGTTTTAACAATTGGTTGATAAGCTTCCTGTAAAATATCTTCAATTGAAGAAATTTCATTCATTTTAGCCTTACGAAAATATATTAAATCCTTTGTAGGGTTTTCCTTCAGCAAGGATAATTCCCCTGTTTTTAGTAAGGAATTATCTCCTTAATCTGTCTGACTGTATCTGAAACTTTGACAACAAGATTCTCAAGTCCTGATTTTGGCTCACCATCAACGTAGAGCACTAAACCCTCCGAGATTTTATATGCTACTAGATGAGTCGATTCTGATGACACAACAAGATAATTCGGATTCCGCATGTAGGTACTAACATTTAGAATGCGGATTGCTCCAGCCATTCGTTCTTTATCCATATTATATTCAAGAAGAATATCCCCAGTGAAAGAAACAACCATTGCTCCTCGTGCTCCTATATCAGGGTTGTGAACTAATTTTTTTAAATAAAATAAAGCAGCGTTTTTCGATGAACTAAGCATCTCTCGGGTTTCGCCCTTAAAAATCTCATCTACCTTTCCAATGAAAGAAACAAAAGCATCAGTATCAATAATATGCATTGTATTAATTTCTTCTCCATAATCCGCTAAAAAAAGACTTGCTATTGTTGTAAGTTTGAACTGTAAATCCAAGGGTGAAACTAAAGGGGAAGCTAATATTGCAAAGACTAATCCCTCTTTTTCAATAAATGAAAAACGAATATCAGTCATATCGACAACTTTTAGATCACTAAGTGATCCTGAGGATCTAGCAAAGGAGAACATTGCAGATAAAAAAGCAACTACTAGATGGGGATCTGGTGTAGTTGTTTTATCTATTTCATATGAACGTGTTAAAATTGTGTTACCACTATCCTTTTGAAAAATAAAAAATGCTTTAATAGTTTTGAACTCGTCTAAAGACATAAATATTTCTCCTATAGTGACTAAAGAAATTCTTTTGGATTTACGTTGAGAATTTTTGCCGTCATAGTCCCAAAAGCTTCATTCACATTCTTACCTGTTTTTGCAGAGGTTTCAATATATTCAATAACATGCATGGCTCCTTGAATTCTTTTTAATTCAGCCTTTGTAGGTTCACGTTCTTTTTTTAAATCAGCTTTATTCCCAATAAGAACGGAAAGACACCTGGGAGATACTCGAAGGACTTGAGATTGCCATCGTTCTTGAATCTGAAGTAAAGTAGCTTTTCGAGTTAAATCAAACACATATAACGCTCCATGTGCCCCCCTAAGGTACAAATGAGCGTAGCTCACATGAGATGCCTGTCCAGCAATATCCCAAAGTTGTAATGATACTGTACGGAGAACATCTTGTTCATCAATGAATTTTACTGTTTTAGTGAGAAAATCAACTCCGAGACTCATGCTATATTCCTCCTTAAACTTATTTTCGATGTACCGAAGTATAAGGGACGTTTTTCCAACTGCACCATCTCCAAGTAACAAAATTTTCAATATGTGCCTAACTTCTTTACTCAAGATATCCACTTCAAAATTATTTTAGATTTAATTCTAAGATAGATGAAGAAATTTAGCTAAATCTTTATCATATCTTGATTTTAAAGGATTGTCTTTTCCTAATTTCATCCATCAATTCTTTTATTTTCATGATATTTAATTGAGAGTTAATTGTAAACCTAAGCTTTTTCCTTTAAAAGGATTCAAAAGAACTCTAAATCAAGATTTCTGAAAAATTGAATTAGAGATTAAAATACTTATTTTTTTTTAGGGTATTGAGAAGAATTTATTAGCCTGCATCCTTAAGATGAAAAGGAACCAACTTTATTTGATTAAAAACGCAAACTAAGGTAAATTTCTATTTATGTCTAAATATTTGATTTTTTATCCTAGAAGGCGGCTTTAGTAAGTGTCAGAATTTTCAGGAACTGAAAAATGGATAGAATTAGTATTAAAGGAGTTAAAAGAAGCCACAACTGAGGAAATTATAAATCGTGTTGCTATTTTTAATACCGATTGTGCTGATAATATTCCTCATGTATTAACAACCTTGCGGTTGCAAGGGAAGGTAGGATATAGAATTGATAAAGTGAAAGAAGAAGGGAGTAAAAGGATAATTTGGTTTCTATTAAAAATCGATTAAATCTAGCTAAAACCATAACGTTTGACCTTCAACTGGGATTATTATCTTTTCCCTTTTGATTTTTGAAGTTTGATCAAGAACATCCTGCCCTAGATGAGTAAGAACAAGCCTTTTGGTGAGAGGCGCTAAAATTAAGGCTTCCTGTAGATTTAAATGTGACTCTAATTCGATTTCTAGAAAGCTACACTCAACTATTGCAAATTGAGTACCTTGAACGAGACTTTTTAAGTTATTTGTCCATCCTGTGTCACCCGAATATGCAACTGAACTATTTTTAACCTCTATTCGATATCCTAAAGCTTCTAGTGTATGATTCATCTTAAATGCAGAAATTTTAATGCCCTCATATTCAACTGGAAAATCTTCATTTATTATTACATATTCACAAGGGAATCCCTTTTCTAATGATGCAATACTTGGGTAAAGTAGATTAAATAGATTTTCAACTTGCTCTTTGGTTCCTTCTGGACCAATAATAGTTAGTTTCTTTTTTCTTCTTTGTAGCAACATTGCTTCGAGTAAGATAAAAGGTAAACCAGCGAAATGATCTCCATGAAAATGAGAAATTAGAATCAAATCAATATCCCCTGTTCCTTTCTTATGTCGTTTTAAGGTTGAAAGCGTTTGGGGACCACAATCTAATAATATTCCTTTATTATCGATCCAAGAGTAAATTGCAGAACTATTTTTTCCTCCAGATGAAAAAGCATCACCAATACCATAGAATGTTAAGTAATTGGAATAGACTCTTTTGGATCGGATTATTGTGCCACATACTTCCCCATTTAAAGCTTGATTAAACTCTTCAAGCCCTATAACCCATGAGACTGTATTAGTTCTAGCTAGTTCTACAAGATTTCTTAATTTACCAGTCATAGCATCTGTTACATCATAATTAGATAAACTTTCATGAGCATGGAAAAATAATTTTTTGTTATTAGAATTTAGATATTCAATGTTATTTTCAGATACTAAAATTGTTGTTACAAATTCTGCAGAAGGATCAATTGGATCTTTGGAATAAATCCCTGTTTTCTTACCTTCGACATTAGTTAGAAAGATTGCTCGCGAAATACGTGATTTTACGAACTTTCGTGCTAATGCGCCTGGAATAATGTCCCCTGAAAAAACCTTCCATCCATTGGTTGTATATCCTATATCTCCATAAAAAAAAGGTATAGGAGAAATTTCACTATTTAATATTTCTTCAAGAAGTGAAAGATCTGGTGAATCTCCATATTTTGTTGAAATTCCTTGTGTTGATTCTCCTTGTATAATCAGATGGGAAGGTGCTGAAATTGCATTAATGCCATATTGAATCGCTTTGCCGATGATTAGCTGATTTTGAATTCCTACAGCAAGCTTAACTATTGGATAAGTGTCTTTGAAACTTTTTGAATAATTCTGTAGAAATAAAACTAAAGAATGCCCTATTGATCCTGCTCCATGAATTAAAATGAGCTTTTCATTAGGATAGCGGTCAATGAAATTTTTTAATGATTTAAATATCTTCTCTAAAGTCAAAAAGTTTGTTAAATCAGAAATAGATTTAGTAAGAGCTGTAAGAGAAGATGATTTATGAAGAAATCTATTAATTTCATCTAAATAGCTTTTTATCAACTGTTCATCTTTTTTATAAGTGATTAAACTCCCACCTAATTTAATTAAAGTGAAATTTTTAATCATAGACTCTTGTCTCACCTGAACTGTTATTTTGGATTAATCAAATGGATGATTAATTTTACCATATTAAAAATATCTTCTTTCCGTACTGTTTCAAAGTATGTATGAGTATAGCGACATGGAATTGCTAGCATCACAGTTGAATGTCCCTCCATAAAAAATACTTCTCCGTCAGTACGATAATTCTTAAATACTGCTCGCTGAATTGGAATAGCTTCTGTATCAGCCAATATTTCAATTTCTTTGATTAATGAATCATGATAATGCACTGAAAAATCTTTATAAACTATTATAGGGCCCTTTCCTAGAGCTGTTGGGATAAAATCTTTATCAGTATTTGGAATATCACCTGATAATCCTATATCTAATACTATTACTGTATCAAACTGATCTGATTTGGCAGCTGCAGTAGCTCCTTTTAAACCCATTTCTTCTTGAACCGTTGAAATAAGAGTAAGATTAGGTTTTTTTTCTAGTTTGACTAATTCCATTAACAGTAAGTTAAGAACAGCTAAACCTATTCGGTTATCCATAGAGGGACCAACAAGATTTTTTTGAATTGTTTTCACCTCAATATCAAAAACTGCGGGAGTTCCAATGTCGATTCCTAGATCTATCGCCTCTTGTTTGGATGAAACACCAATGTCAACAAAGAGATCCTCGAAAAGAATAGGTGTTACTTTACCTTCGATACCAGCTATATGACCACTTCTTAAACCAAAATACCCTTTTACGATAGTATCTTTTCGTGTAAAGAATTTTAGTGGTACTCCAGATAAGAATCTCGCATCAGGGGTTGTTGCAGCTGTATTAAACGATAATTTTATGAAACCATCATCAAGAACTTGTTGGACTATAAAACCTATAGAGTCAGCGTGAACTACGATGGCCCAATGCCGACCTATTCCATCAATTCGTCCAAAAAGGTTCCCAATATTATCAAATTTTGTTAAGACTCCAAACTTTTCCCAATTTTTCTTTACTAACTCCTGTACTTGCTCTTCTCTCCCCACTGGGCCAAATACTTCATTATACATTTTTATTTTTTTGAATAATTCATTTTCAAGCATTTTCAAATTTCTCTCCAGGGAATGTAATAGCTAAAATAATTTAAATTACCAAATTTCTACTTATGCTTTGATTACTATTTGTGATCAGAAATGCGGAAATTTGAACTATTTTTAATCCTATTACCTGTTACATTAGTCTGGTTGGAAACTTCTCTCTTCATATTCATATATGGTTTTGAGCTATTAGATTCCATTCCGTTAACAGAAATGTCAAATCCATTTACGAGTTTTGGGACTTTTTTATTATTTATAATAACTGGTATTTCAACTCTTTCAATAGTAGGAAGTGGTTACTTTATTGATAAACAACCTACCTATACTATAAAGCTTATAGCTGGATCATTATTATTAAATGGCCTTTCTCTCATTTGTACCGCTTTCAGTTTATCGTTCAATCACTTTATAATAATTGGATTACCATTTTTAGGATTTAGTCTAGGAATACTTGCTGTTGCAGCTCATTCAATATTTACAGTTAATATAAAGTCTACTGATAGAGGTTTTATTTATTCTTGTGCTGTATTTACTAGCATGTTTATTGCATTAATTTTTATTATTATTTTTGAAATCTTAAAATCAAATGTTGATGTCCCGCTGTTTATCATAGGATGTTTTTCTTTAATTGCATCAATTATTATTTTTTATTATACTAAGACTAAATTTCTATGGGTTAATGATCAATTTCCTACTTCTACACGGAAAATAATAACAAGAAGATCCGTTAAAGCTTATACAATAGCTCATCTCCTAACTTATATAATGCTTGGGGTAGCCTTCACAACAATTTCTCAAATGGTCATTGAACCAAATCTATTCTGGGTTCTTGTATTTTTAGGGGATCTTTTTTCAGTTATAGTAATGGGAAAACTCTCTGATCGTATTGGGAGAAAAGATTTATTTGTTTTTGGAACTTATATGATTGTTTTTTCAGTTTTAATTGGTGCAGTTACTGATTTTTATGTTGTGTATTATGTATCTGCTATTATATTAGGGGTAAGTTTCTCAATGATGCATCCTTCGATAGATAGTGGAGTTTGGGCAGATCTAGCCCCTTTAGATTCAATTGGTCGTTATTCTGCATTAAATATTACTTCATTATTACAGGGGATTGGATTAGGTTTTATAATTGGATTTTTAATTTCACCATTAGGTAGAATTGATATAGTTACATATCTATTAATTGCACTGGCTGTTTTGAGTTTATCACCTTTATTTTTCATTGCTGATTCCTATAAACCCCTTGAAATTTACCTTTTACTTGTTTCAACTAGTGGTATTTTGATGTTTCATCATGACTTTGAATCTCAAGATGATATATCTCGAAAGGATTTAACATTGGTTAGTGGAGCATTATCAGCTTTAGGTACAATATTTGAAGCAATTGATGAAAATTCAGGGAGTGGTTTAGATTTGGTTCGCCATGGTAATGTTTTTATTATTCAATCTAAAGTAAAAACTGTGGATGGAAAAACAATCTTTGGAACAATCTTTACAAACAAATTAGATTCTGAAATAAAAAAGAATCTTGATAAATTTGTTTTTAGATTTTGTTTACGATTCCAACAGGATATTGTAAAATGGATTGGTTTGTCTTCAATTTTTCATTCTGCAGTTCAAGACGCAGAGGAAATATTTGGTCCATTAATCCCAGCTCGAAGTGGTAAAAGTTGGTAGCAACAAGTTTTTCTATATGGAAAAATGATTCGCTATTATCAAGATTAAATTGTAATATATAGAGATAATTTCTGTTATGAGACTAATCTTAGTCATAAGAATAAAAAATTCCCAGATTAGGATAGTGAAAGAATGAAAGTTAAAACTATACTAACAATAACAATTCCCTCGATCTTCTCTTGGATTTTAGCTTCTCTCCTCCTTTTAATCTATTTATTTGACATCTTAGATTATGTTGAAAACTCTCCAAATAATCCCTTTTCAGGCTTTGGACTTGTTTTATTAAGTTTCTTTTTAATTTTGGTTATAATAGCACTATATTTTACTGGTGCTTATTTAGACAAATATCCTGAACGATTACGTCTTACTACGATAATCGGTATGTTAGGAAGTTCTATTTCAATAATTTTTTTTACATTTACGATCGATCAAAGCTTCATCTTACTTCTTTCTTTAACCTGTCTAGTTATTTCCTTTGCAATATTATTATCAAGTAGCGGTACTTTGTTTGGTGGTCTTACTGATATGTGGAGTAGGGGAAAGACTTATTCAGTTGTTATTTTTTCTTTTATAATACTCACGCTTATTAGTATTATAGTAGGAGGGCTAATTTCTCATCGATTTACTGATACAGAGCTATTTAGCCACAGCTGGGCTGTAATTTTGCCAATAATAGGAGTTCTTGGATTCCTATTGACCCTAATTTTTTTCTTAATATCCAGAGATTTAGGAACTCCTTGGAAAAATGATAAATGGCCAACTAAATTTGGTAAAATTGTTGGAAGACGGTCTGTAAAGGCTTATTTAATCACTCATTTCCTACTTTATGCAATGGTTGGACTTGTAATTACGAGTTTCTCTAAAATTGGGATGGAATTTAATGTTGATTTAGGCGTAACTATTCCCAGTGTTGGTCAATTTGAATTACCTACTGATAAAACTTATTGGTTTATTGTCTTACTAGGTGATTTAATAGCAATACTGCCTGCAGGATATTTTGCTGATCGAATAGGGCGAAAAAGCCTTATTGTTGTTACAATATATGGCATCGTTTTCTCGACATTGATTTTTGGTCTGCAAAGAGAAAGTTTTGAAAGTTATCTGCTTTCTGCGATGATTCTTGGGATTTCATTTGCTTTTATTCATTCTACTCTTGATTCCTCAATTTGGGCTGATCTATCACCTCGTGATGGACTAGGAAGATATTTTTCTCTAGGTTTAATCTCTCTAACATTAGGATTAGGGGTTGGATCGGGATTAGGAAAATGGATTATTGTTCCAATTGGTGGAAATATTGAATTTCTTACTTATTTACTGATAATACTGGCAATTCTTTCTGCGTTTCCTTTATTTTGGGTTTCTGATAGCTATAAACCATTAGACTTCACACTCTTACTAGTAATGGAAGAAGGAGGATTACCAATCTTCGATTACTTATTCCAAAAAAAGATTGAGATCTCAGTTGAATTAACACTTCTAGCAGGGGCATTAACTGCTGTCGCCTCCTTTATGAGCGAAACAATGAAAGAGAAAGGCGATTTAAATCTTGTTCAGCATGGACATCATTTTATTTTGACTGAAAAAAAGAAAGGTGCTTCTGCTGCTATATTTAGTAATAAACAAGATCCTGAGCTTCAGTTTGCGTTGAAAGAATTCCTTGAAAAATTTGTTGCTAGATATTCTGAAACATTAAAAACATGGAATGGCTCCCGATCTTTATTTGATGGAGCAGTTGATATTGCAGAAGAAGTTTTTGGTCATCTTGCTCCCTCAATAAACTTCGAACAGAATGTTACATAAATTGAAAATAATCGTTTTAAGGTGATTACACTGGTTGCATGGGTTCTTTTTCAAATCATACTACTTGCTTTGACACTTTTTATCGGAGTAAATTCATTTTTGATATTCTTTGAGCTTTTTCAAGGATTTCCTCTACAACTCTTTTTCTCACTTTTAATGGCTTTATTATTCACACTTTTTTCATCATTATTCGTTTTTGCAATGATCCATAAAATCGCTAGATCATTCATGCGTAATGAGGAAGGAATCCTTTCTGGAAGAGATATGGCATTATGGGGGATTGCCATGACTTGTCAAGACACTGCATACTATATGGTTAACAAATTTTTCATTAACCAAATATTTCCTGCCATATTTTATAAATTATTTGGTGGAAATCTCGGTAAAGGTGTAGCAATTTACACAAGACTTTGGGATGTGGAATTAATTGAAGTAGGAGATTATACTTCGATTGGAACTGGATGTATCATTGGAGGACATGCTATTTCTCAAGGAGAATTATTCAGAAAGCGAATAAAAATTGGGAAAAACTGTACAATTGGTGCAGGTACCATTATTCTTCCTGGTGTAACTATCGGAGATCAGGTTATCGTAGCTTCAAATTCTGTGATTCCTGCCAATCGTACCCTTGACTCCAACTCGGTTTATGCGGGTAGTCCTGTCAAAAAAATTCGTGAGTGGCACGGTGAGAGTCCATGGAGTAGCTTGTCAAAAAATGGCGAATAAGAATAACTTCTATTCTTTAGAAAATAAAGAGTTAATGAAATCAAGTTTATTTCTGTGAAAGTTTTTTTATTTGTTCTAAACTTTCAATAATCTCATCTTCTGTATTATAAAAATGAGGAGAAAGCCTTAATCCACCTTCTCGATAGGAAATTGCGACTTTTTTAGGTAAATATCGTAATTCAGATACAATTTCTTTTGCTCGTGGGCATTTAAAGTTGATAATCCCACTTCGCATACTTTTCTGCTTGATAGGAGACTGTAATATAAATTCAGGTGTGTTGAGTACAATATCAATAATCAATGAAGTAAGCTTTTCAATCTGATGATATATATTATTTATTCCGATATCTGCTAGAAATTTCACTGCCTCACTTAAAAGTGTTGAATTTGGTCCTAATGAAGCTTGAAATCGTTTTGCTCCCGTTCCAGGAACATAATCATGATGAGAAAGGTTCATTGGATTCATATCAGACATTGATCCTACAAAGGAAGGATTTAAATGATTGGCAAGGTCTTTCTTCACATAAATAAAACCTGTACCCATAGGTCCAAGAAGCCATTTATAACCACCTGCTACGAGGAAATCTATATTCATTTTTTGAACATCTATTGGAATAGCTCCGCATGATTGAATAGCATCAACTATAAGATAAGCTCCGACTTCATGGACGATTTTAGCTAATTCCTCAAGGTTAATACGAAAACCGTTTCCAAATTGTACATGAGATATCGCAACCAGTCGGGTATCTTGATCAAGATTAAAATCATCTAATTCTAGAATCCCATTCTTATTCCGTATTATAGATGTACCAAGGTCAAATTTTTGTGCTAATACCTGATATGTGTAAGAATTCGAGGTATATTCGAGATCATTCAATATGATTTTATCTTGACCTTTTCTCCAATCAATACCTTCTGCAATAGCAGCAAGACCATAGCTAGTATTGTAAGTAAAGGCAATTTCTTCCTCAGGAAACTGTGCGTTAATGAAAGTACCTACAGTTCTCCGATCCTTATTTATCTCTTCATACATCTGATTTAATGGTCTGAAATATAACTCTCCATAAGTTTTATGATGAACCATCCATTTTTGGGTTAAATCTTGGACTGGTAATGGACTGGGGCCAATTGCAGCGTGATTGAGATAGATAGCTTTTTCAACCACTGGAAAATTTTCTCTTAGTTGAGTAATATTCATTTACTATTCCTTCAACTCTTTCAATTTATAGATAATGGAAATTTAGATAGCAATTGTATAAATTTAATAATATTTTATCTGTATCATTCTATTATTTTCGACTAAAGATAATCCTTTTTACTTGAATACCTAGGCTAAATAATTTTATTGTTGAATTACTGGTCATTATTTCTCATCATATGCACTAAGAAGCATCAAAATTTCTTTAATATAATCAATCATTTCACGTATCGAGGTTGTTTTAAATTCGACGAATTCTTGACTTGAATGAACAAAAGCATCTAAATCTTGTTGCTTTTGGAGAATTTGAAGGATTTTAAATTGTTTATATACTTTTTCTTCTAATTGTGTAAGATTATTAAGATGTATAAAGTTCAAAAGTCTTTCAAATGAGTCCCTAGCTTCAGAAAATTGTAAATTATGTAAAGTAATGATACTAAGTAGAAGTTCTACCTCTCCTGTTATAATTTTAGAAGCTTTTACAGCATTTTTTAAGTCCTTAAGATACAATTCAGTTTTATTCAGATATTCCTCTTCTCCGATACTAATGTAGAGCTCAAGAGAAGCTTGACTCATTCCTAAAAGTGTTCTTGTCTCAACTTCAAAAGATTCTGAATATTCCAATGCTTTTCTAAAAGTTTTAAGTCCTTTCTGAAATTCTTTTTGATGAAGAAGAATATAAGCTTTAGAGTTATAATATCTACCATAATCCAAAGGTCGTTGAGATTTTTCAACTAATTTTTCTGCCTTTTTTAATAGAGATTCAATCTCTTCTTGGTTTTTTATGAAATCAAGCTGAGCTAACATTTCTGCATAGGCAAGAAGGATGATTGAGGGTGGTGATTTTGAAATTTTCAAAAAAGTATTGATTGCATTTTCATAATAGTGTTTCGCTTTTATTAAACTTCCTTGATTGGAATTTAACCAACCCAATGCCCCATAAACATAACCCAAACTATAAAAATCTTTTGAATTCTCACTAAGTGACAAACTCGCCCCGTAATGATTGTGTGCAGACGTTACATCTCCCAAAAATGTGTGAATCATACCAAGAGTGTTATGAGAATACGATTTATACCAAGAATCATTTATAGATCTGCTGTTGATATCAATAGATTCTTCTAAATAGTTAATTGCTTGGTTATAATCTCCTATAAACCGTAATAAAGAACCTAACTTATTTAAAAGTGATATTCGCTGCCAACAAGGATTTGGGTAGTCTATTAAACATTTTTCTAATAATTCTTTTGCTCTTTGGTAATCGCTAAAGGTGTTTTCTAATTGGTAACTAAGATTCCAATATAGTTGGAATTTTAATTCTTTGGAGAAAGGCGTTATTTTTTCGACACATATTTGTAATTGATCACAAAATTGTGACAATTCTTTTAATTTAGATGACGCTATGGCTTTGAAATAGGATAATAATATCTCAGCATAATTATTCTGGGATTCTCCAATAAAATTTTCAACATTCGATATAATAATTCGATAATTTGGGCTTTCTTGTAAAATTACTAAAAGATCATTTAAATAATTTAAAGTCGAAGAAGGCCTGGTTTCATTAAAAATATTAAGGTTCAGTGATAATCCTTGGAAAAGAAAATTTGAGAATTTTTCTTGGTTATTAAGCTGTTTAAGGGATTTTAACAGAAAAAAATTGTAATAATTATATCTTCCTATATTTTCAGTACAAAGAGGGAGTACAGGTTCTAACCAATTAACAGTTTCTTCGTACTCTTCTAGATTATATGAAATAACTCCTAAACGTCCATATAATCGTCGACGTTGAGAAAAATTCAATGATGTATTAAATCTATTTCGAACTATTGCCATTAATTTTTCTTTAGAGATCCTATATTCATTTTTTGTCCTAAAAATTTCCGCTTCAATAAGTGAACGCCAATAAAAAGCTTCAAAGTTTGTATCAGAGAGATTAGTTTCCAAATTACTATAATAGAGGCTTTCCGCTTCATTTAGATTTTTTTGTAGAAGAAATTTACGTACATTGTTGTATAATTCCTCATTCATTTCTGAACTTCATCCCTATTAAAAATTTGAACCTATTAAGGAACACTAAATTTATAGAAAAACGAGATATTTAAAATTGAGGTTAAATGTTAAAATTAAAAAGGAGAGTATATTCAAAATAATATGATTTTTCACGCTAGGGGAGAAAAAAATCGGAATCTGTACAATGTGAGCCGTATTAATCCCTTTCCCTACTAAAGGTTTAGTCAGTTGCCAGTTCTCATCATTTCCTAAGCAAAAACTTGGATCATCAGTCGGTAAAACCTTCGTCATTACATAACAATATTTTGTCATGCACGAAAACTTCATAGGATTTAGTTTAAGAATTTTTCTTTAGAGATCATAAATCTACTATATCTTAAGATATAGACCTCCATCAATTAAATTCATTCCCTTCGGAAAAATTCCAATTCTTGCTCCCTTCGGAATGATATCAGTCTGTTTTGCTAATCTACCGTTGATGAAGCAATCCCCACATACTTCCATGCTAATATTTAATCGATCTAATAGTTGACTAAAAACCTCATTTGGTAAGAAATCTCGTGAAACTATTGTATCTTCTGCTAAAGAAGCTTTTGGAACAAATAAGGTTTTGAGTGATCCATAAATATGAATTTCGAGCATCTAAATTCCAATTTTAGCTAGATTGTTTATTTCTTTTAATATCTAATATTATATTCAACAAAAAATTTGAGAAGTGTTAATGCTTCTCCCCAACCTACAGCACATTCAAGACATCTTCGACGACCTTCCTTTGTATCTTGGTAACCTGTTTCTTTTAACATGACAATAGTGCCACCTTCGACCTCTTCAAAAAATATTTCAACAGTAGTATAATGATCTTCCCACCATTTAAAAGAAAATTTCTCAGGAATAATTACATCAATAATAGGACAAACTGCCTCTGTGGTAATTTTATCTACGCCCCAATTTACCCATTTTAAATGCATTATTCCTCCAGGCTTGAGATCGACTGATGTACCTCTAGTAAACCACCCATCTAGACCTTCTGAGGTAGTTATTGCATTAAATACTTTTTCTCTTTTCGCTTTTATAAAAGTTTTATGAATTATTGGTGTGTCAAACTCAGACAAGAATATCCCTCTTTATAAAACGATTTTATTAAAGTTTAATTATATTTCTTTGTTATAATATTTCGTAATAATTGTTTGGTGATTTGAAAATAGATTAAAAGTATTTTAAACTTTACATCAAAAGCTATCTTATATATATAAGATTCTCAAATAATTTAATAAATGAAGTAGAATAATAAGAGGTTGTATCATGGCTCAGCTGATTAATTCCTTTGACCTAACAACCAAACCTTTAATTGGAATGATTCATTTACCTCCTTTTCCAAGGCCTAGTGAAAAATCTTTAGATTCAGTAATCGAACACTGTTTATGTGATGTACAAGTTCTTCAAGAAACAGGATTTGATGCCATTTTAATCGAGAATTTTCATGATAATCCCTTTCCAAAATACCGTCTAGATGATTATAAATATCTCGTGATGAGTACTATCGTGGGAGAGATAGTTAAAGAAATAAAAATTCCTTTTGGAATCAATATCTTACGTAATGCCTGTAAACAGGCTTTAATCATGGCTGCAGTACATGGAGCTGCCTTTATTCGCTGTAATGTATGGGAAGGGACATATATAACAGACCAAGGTAAAATAGAAAGCGTTGCATATGATGTTATTCGAAAGAAGAACATATTTGGATTAAACATTATGATATTAGCTGATGTTCATGTTAAACATGCTTCTCCATTAGGGAATTTTTCTCTTGAAGAGGCCTCTAAGAATGCTTTAATCCGAGGAAAAGCTGATGCTATAATTGTTTCAGGAAGAGAAACAGGATCAATGATTCATCTTGTTGACCTACAAAAATTGTATCAATTAACAGGAATTAAACCTATTTTGGGAAGTGGATTGACAAGCAAAAACGTTCAACAAGTCTTTCCATATATTTCTGGGGCTATTGTGGGAACATTTTTAAAAAATGGAGATCTTAGTGCTTTAATAGATCAAAATAAAGCTGAAAAACTGTCACAAATTTGGAAATCTGAAAAAGACAAGAAAGAATATTAAATTTACAATAGTGATATATGAACTTTCTTTTCTCAATCCCCTATTAATATTAATAATTATTAATTCGTTATCAATGAAGACGCTGCTTTTAATTAACGACTATTCCAAGGAGATAAATAGTGAATAGTTACTCAGGGATCAAAATCATAGTAAAGGATGTTTAAGCAATCTTTATAATCCTAAATTCACTATAGTTAATTTGAACTAATTTTCTTCCTCATTCAACATCAATCCGCTCGATATCGGAAAGAGATCATATTTGATCTCTTCCTACTATTTATTAAATTATATTTTTATCTTTTTGAATTTAATGTGAGATAGTCAAGTTAATTAGGAAAAACCTCTCAATTTCCTTTTTCGTAAGAGTGTAATTTTATTAAAGAAACTTTTATGAATCTAATATTATCCTGCTCCGATTCTATACCTCTATGAATAGTAACTTTAAAAAAGACTCTACTATAGTTGAACTAGCTCTTTAATTTGATGTTTATCACTCGGTGGTCTGATTATGACTTCTTCAAAATTGTTACAGGCATTAAGAAAAAAGAAATCTAATCGTTTTCAAAATTATATAATAAATTTAGTTATCCTATCCTCATTGGTAAATTTATTGGTTTTTTCATCATTACAGGTTCATAAAAATTCAGCTCGTGTAACAATTAATGCAATAGATGGTATCATTTCAGATGGAGAGTATATGCATAATATCAGTTTTGTTGATGGAAACTTTCAAATTTTTTGGAGTGGAAATGGGAATGAAATCATTATTGGAATGAGAGCAAAATCAACTGGATGGCTAGCTATTGGAATTGATCCTGTTTTATTAATGCAAGATGCAGATATGGTTTTTGGATGGGTTACAGACTCTGGTGAAGTAGAAATCATTGATGCTTTCAGTACAGGACCAACAGGACCTCATCCACCTGATTCTGAGCTTGGAGGTACTTCTGATATAATTCAGTTTAATGGAACTGAAGTAGACGGTACAACGACCATTGAGTTTAAACGTTTACTTAATACAGGAGATTCCTACGATAAGCCGATCCCTCTTACAGGGGATATTAAAATCATTTGGGCCTACTCTGATTCTGATTCTTTTGAAGTTCAACATGTTAAAACTACTCGTGGGTCGGGTAGACTTAATTTACAGGGTGCCAGTCCGTATTTTGTTGACTTTGGACCACCATTCTTACTAGGGACCGTATTTTTCTTAACTCTTTTTATTTTATTAATTTATGTAGATAATAAAGGGCGTAAATTACTCAATAACAAACATAATAATAAGGAGGAATCTTGAATGGCTGAGTTACACCCAATTTTATTACATTTTCATATCGCACTACTTGCAGCTAGTTTAATAACAAGTATAATCGTTTTTATCATATCAATTTTAAATGCTCTCAATCTATTTCAGAAAAAACCATTTTCATTACTATTTGACAGAAGGGTTAAAATTTCTGAGGCTAAATTTATTCAGATTCTTGATAAATTTGAATTTGTCGCGTTTATATGTTTGATTTATGGTTTATTCATGTTATTTATTGCAGCAATTGCTGGATTCCTAGATGCTTCTGGAAACATTGGAATATCAAATATAAATCTTGATAACCTGTTTTTGGGTATCGAATTAGCAGGAAAGAGCGAAATAATTTCATATAAAGTAATTTGGTCAATTTTTGGTACTTATTTTTTTATCTTTGCGGGTTTAATACGCATTTACTTTGTTAATTATCGTCATGAACGTCTTTATAACAAACAAAATTTTTTAATTCAAATTCTCTATCTTGGTAGTCAAATCTTTGGCTATTTAATCTTGACAATGGTTGCTGGAGCGGGAGCAATAATTGTTTATGGAGGCACTCTTATTTATGACATTCCTATACTATCTGACTTCCTACCTGGGGGTGGTGGTGATTTATTACCAATTGTGCTCCTAGCTGCATTTCTTGGATTAATACTTATTATACTAATTGGATTCAGCAAAAAACCAAAAGATATTGAAGAAGATCCTTCTAACAGTTCTACTGAATATGTTCATGAGGTGGTTCTATGGCCAGCTGCCTTGGCAATAGGAACTTTATTCGTTGCTTATGCGATTCTTTTATTTACTCAAGGTCAGGAAATTTCTGCAATTGCTTTGTTGTGGATTTTTTTCGTTTTACTTATTGGTTTTATTTTTAATGAGGCTTATACTCAGAATTTGTTTAAGCACACTCAGGAAGGATGGGTTTGGATATTTTTGGGTTCTGAAGTAATTCTATTTTCTATGATAATTGGCACATCATTTGGATTAAGAATCGCATCAGGAGCTAATTGGCCAAATCCAGGAGACATTCTTAATATACCTCTTACAGCCATTAATACTTTTATCTTAATTGTAAGTAGCTTTACAATGGTTAAGGCGGTTGAAGCAATTCAATATGGAAATAGAAAGCATTTATGGCAGTTTTTAGCAGCCACCTGTACATTAGGCACAATTTTTTTAGGAATTCAATTATTTGAATATTCTAATTTATTTCAGGAACAATTTACACCAGCAACAAATCTATTTGGTTCTACATTTTACATTCAAACAGGATTACATGGGCTTCATGTATTTTTTGGGGTATTGCTGGTATTTTTTACAACACTAAAAGCCTATCGTGGGGGTTTCACAAAAGAAAATTATGGAGCAGTCGAATTAGTAGGACTCTATTGGCATTTTGTAGACCTAGTTTGGATTATTCTTTTCACATTAGTATATCTGATTTAAAAAAATCACTAAAGAAAAATCTTTCAGATAATATCACGAAAAAAATCTTAAATAGATGAAATAAGTGAAAATTAAAGGATGAGACGAATGAGGAATAATTATATTGTCAAATTCTTAAGCTTGGGAGGTTTTTTTTATGTAGTCACGAATTTAGTTTCTAAAACCATTGGACAAGGAGGATCCCAATACACCCCTCAACTTGAGTCTCTTTTCGCTGTTGTTTTATTTTTTTCTTTATTAATTGCAGGGATTGTTTATGGTTTAATGACCTATATTCTCGTACGTTTCCGTGCGGGTTCTAAAACCATCAGAAAGCTAATTCAGAATGAAACTAGGATTGAATTAGCATGGATCTTATTTGCTGCAATTATTGTTGTTATTCTATTCATTTCAAGTCTTCCAGTAACTACAAGTTATTTGACTGATCAAGAATATGATGAAGAAATTCTAGTAGTAGGCTACCAATATTACTTCCAGTTTTATAATAAACAAACTGGAAATGCTACAACAAACATTGTATATTTACAGGTTAATAAATCCTATAAGTTAAATTTAACTAGTACAGATGTTATTCATAGCTTTTATTGCCATGAATTGTCAATTAAACTTGATATGATTCCTGGACGATTCAATATTATTTACCTAAAAGTCTCAACACCTGGTAGCTATGCAGTTCATTGTGCAGAATACTGTGGGTTCGGTCATTATACGATGGAAGCGACGATTATAGTTTCTTAGTTGGTGATTAAAATATGAATGAACGATCTCATTACAAGCCTTTCTACAAAAGTCTCAATACTTTAATTGGTACAACCAATCATGCGGAAATCGGAATTTTATACATAGTTTTTGCTTTATTCAATTTTGCGGTTTCTGGATTATTAGCCTTGATTATTCGTATTGAATTGGCATTACCTGGCGGTCAAATTGTCAATGATGAAGTTTATTCTATTTTATTCACAGCTCATGGAACAGCTATGATTTTTCTGGTCATTTTTCCAATAGGAGCTGGATTAGCTAATTATTTAGTTCCCAAATTAATTGGAGCACCCGATATGTATTGGCCTAGGTGGAATAATGCTGCATTTTGGTTATTAGTTCCAGCAGCTCTTTTACTTTATTTTGGTGAAGCGAGTGTTGGTTGGACATTGTATACTCCATTAAGTTCTATTGATTGGGGTATTGGTGTTGATACATGGATAATTGGTGTATTAATTGCTGGAGTTTCATCATTAGTTTCTGCTATCAATTTTATTATGACGATTGTATCTATGCGTCGACCTGAACTTAAATGGTTTGATATGGATCTTTTTTCATGGTCGATATTGTGTACTTCAATTATTCAGCTTTGTGCTACTCCTCTAATTACTACCGGACTAATTCTCCTTTTATCTGATCGCGTTCTTAATACTGCATTCTTTACTGCCTTGGGATCAGGTATTGGAGCCTTTCTGTGGCAACATGTATTTTGGAGTTACTCACATCCAGCTGTATACATTATGATACTTCCAGCAATGGGAATTACATCTTTGTTAATATCTAAATTTTCAAAAAACAGAATTTTTGGTTATAGATCAATGATATATTCAATGTTAGCTATTACATTCATTGGTTTCCTCGTATGGGGTCATCATCAATATACAATATATGGGGCGGCAGCAGATGCAGTAACAACTACATTTTTTAATGCACTAACCTTTTTGATTGCCATCCCTTCAGGAATTAAAACATTTAATTGGTTACTTACCATGTGGGGCGGAAAAATAAAATTTGAATCACCTTTGGTTCTTCCTATGGGTTTTGTTGTTGGATTTGTCATTGGAGGTATAACTGGAGTATGGCTTAACATTATTCCTATTGACATTATTGCTCATGATACTGCATTCGTTGTAGGACACTTTCATATGATTATTATTGGTGGGGCAGTGACTTCTTTATTTGGCGGCTTCTATAATTTTTTCCCTGAATTTACAGAGACTCTGTTTGGGAAAAAAAAGATGTATAATCGTAGATTAGGATGGATACATACCTTTACGTGGTTAGGAGGAGTTTTCATTACCTTTAATGCGATGATGATTGTTGGCCTTTATGGGATGCCACGTCGATATTTTGATTATACAACGTTTACAGAGACTATCCCGTTCGGAATTTTTGGAGAAGTAAGTAAAGTAGAAATTTTTACGATATTAAACCTTCTTGCAACCATAGGTGCGTTTTTAATGGCTTTTTCAATTTTAATCTTTTTTGTTAATATGATTTTTAGCTTGAAATGGGGACCTGAAGCAGGTGAGGATCCCTTTGGATTATCAGCCTTAGATGAAGAGCCTGTAAAGAAAACAGAAGAACTAACGTTTGAAGATGATAAACTTGAATGAAAAAAGAGAACCAGAAGAAAAGCCATCCTTACCAGTAAAACGTCCTTATACGACAGTATTTTTATCTTTAGCTATTCTTACAATTTTAGAGCTTAATGTAAGTTTTATCGGGGATATTATGCAAAATATACCGACATTTGAGAATATTGTAGAGCTATTAGTTCCAATTACTCTTATTTCATTAGCTTTTGTAAAAGCTGCTCTTGTTGCTGCATTTTTTATGGGAATTAAATATCAAAAACGCCCTTGGGTAACAGCAGGCATCATGTTTGGAATCCCCCTTTTTATCGCGTTACCAGTTGTCTTAATTCCAGCAATGGGAACAGTTGTTTACCTTTGCGGGATTTAATGAATATTCTTCTTGAGGATTTAAAATGGATAAAAAAAATTTAGTTGGTCTATTTATTGGTTTTATGATTACTTCAGGTGTTTTAATGGCATTTATATTAGCACCACTTGCTCAGAATCAACCTCTTACAGTAATTAAACGAGCCCCTAGCTTTACATTAATTAATCAAGATAATCAAACTGTAACATTGGAAAATTTTGAGAATAAGATTATCTTAATTGGTTTTATGTATACAGCTTGTCAAGATGAATTCTGTCCATTAATGACAACTCATTTTAAATTGCTTCAAAGTGATCTTTTTCCAAAATTAGATACAGATTTTCAAATGCTCAGTATAACATTGGATCCTCTTTATGATACTCCCGAAAGATTAAAAACATATGGGAGTGATTATGGAGCTAACTTTTCTGTATGGCAGTTTTTAACTGCTCATACTCAAGCAGAAATCAATAAAGTAGTTGATGATTACAATGTTATTTCTTATGCCAAAGATTTCTTTGAGTGGTTTAATACTACTATTAATAATTCCACATCTGGGTTTAAACTAAGTATTCACCATGAAAATGAAACTTATCCTGCTGAACTCGTTCATTCTTGGGTTAGTGTTTTAATTGATAGAACACTAATGATTAGAAAAATTTATACTAGTGTTAGCTGGATCTATAGTATCGCAAAGGATGATATCCTTGGATTAATCTAATATAAAAAGAAAGTTTTCCCACAACCCATTCCTATTTGTAAACTATTTTAACTCGATCCCTCTTGGGACAATAAAACCAACGAGCTTCGTTCCAAACCAACCCAGTCCGCTAGCTAATCCAATCGCGGCAAGAATGAGGATTACTTTGAGAATAAAAAATAATCCATTTTGAGATGCAATGAATATATGAAATAATAAAATGAATAATGAATCAATAAATAAAGCTACACCCATTGAGATTTTAAGTCGTAAATAAGGAGTTAGTAATTTTCGATATCTAACTTTTCCATCTATCAAGCCCGTTATCCCTGCTAACATTACTAAAAGAGGAAGTAAAAGAATTATAAGATCTAAAGCGGGAGAGATTTCCATCCCAAGAATATTATCAGTTATGAATTCATTTATTAGAAAAAGAATAACCATGGTTGCGGTGTAGCTGACTGTGAAATGCACTATAACTGGATGAACATCAAATTTTAAATATTCTCGTCTGTTTTTTGAAGCTTTATGCTCAAAAGGTATAAAAGCACGTTCTCGTGCTCCACAAGCTGAACAAATACCTCCTTTTCCAGCTGGTCGGATAAAACCACACACTTTGCATATTTCATATCCTCCTAATTGGATCTCTTTGTTCATATTTATTTCTCACCAAATCAATTTGAATAAATTTGTCTAACATTCTTTTAATATATAAAAATTTTGTTTTTACATGTTTTAACATGCCTAAAATGAGTTCCTATACCGATTTTTTAGAATTATGATTTTAATTATAAATTCTAACCAAAGAATTGATTTGGTTCTGCATCGTGATTTATTTTCTCATTCTTCTTCTCTAAAATATTCTCTTAAAATTACGACAATCGTAGTAGAGTTTAATTCCAGTTTTGAGGAAATTTATTTTTACAAGTGATCATAAAACTCTAGATTGAGAATTCCAATATTTTCCTTTATTTTATTTATGGAAGTAATTTTTCATATCAAGATAGCCACATATAATAGGAGGAAACTTAATAATCCAATGAATATAGCTAGATGTCCTACTCCATCAAGACCAAGCTTTGAAGCTAATGTCTTTTTCCCTGTCTTTGCATCTGCCTCTAGATCTGCAATATCCTGATAAGGTATCAAAGCGAAAACAATTAAATATAAAAAAAGTGAGAAAAATAAAACTGATGGTGTTAAAACCCAGCTTTGAGAGAAAAAGACCCAATAAAAGGTAGCAAAATAAGATCCAGCAGTAATTATTTCATGACCTAAGGGTATTTCTTCTGTAAGATAATTTACAAATATAATCATAATAATGATAGGAATTCCAATCATGAAGAGTATTCCTTGATTGTTCAATACAAGAACTATCAATGCCTGAAGGAGTCCTAAAAGAATTGTAAGAGAACTAAGAATTCTCCCCATCGTACGAACGGAATCCTCAGTAAATATTCTATCTCGAATTATTCCCATCCCTCCAATTTCTTTATCATACCCTGAAGCCCAATCTCCAGCCTCGTCTCGAAAATGAACCCCAATTGCTGATAGTAAAGCATTAAAAATAGCGAAAACGGCCATCGATAGATCAATGGGATAACTTTCTTTAAATCCCATGGTTAAACCACCAATTGCAACAATAAAATAAGCAATAAGAAATTGAGGACGTGCTAATTTAATTAAACCTACCAACTTTTCTTTTTGTGAGACTCTTTTTTCTTTAGACATCAGTTTTACTCCCATTGATATATGAAAATCGTCAATTATAGTAATTTTAAATAATTAGACTTAAAAAAAATTACCTTTTAATTTGTTTTTTTCCTAATATTCGTATTCATCCCCATTTCCGAACCTTTTTTAAAATTAAATTAGGTAACATAAATAGGATATGGATTAACAACAGAGATCGACTGTGTTTTTAATAATAAAAATTTTTAATCATATAAAATTGCTAGAGACTTTATAAATTCATCTGATTCATTTTCTTGATCAATACTTATTACTCGGTATGTGAAACCTTTCCTTTGCTGCAATTTATGAGCAAGGTAAGCACCTAAAAACCGAAGTCTTACAGGTGCTTCTTTACCAATCCATAAAAAAATATGTTTTGATGAATTATTGACCATAACATAGGTTTGAGACGTAAATAATATATCCAAATCCTTTGATATATCAATAAGCTGATCTGGGGTAATATTTACAGCAAAAAACTCAATATCTTCTTTTTTTAAATTTTCAGAAAATTCCAGTATCTTTCCATAATTCTTATAGACAGGAATTTGAGCGTACATCTCCTTCATCTTCTGTTATAGAATGGTTCCCAGTTTAAATATACATGAAATATGAGCATAACATTAGGTTAATCAAAGAAACCTTTCAGGAACGATATGAAGAAGACCAAAATATATTTTTAAAAAATTTATTCAGTAAATTTAAGAGATTTCTTGGAATTACCATCATGAAAGCTAATTTACAAGAAAAAAATTCTAATTCTGCATTGAATTTTCATTTTATAGAAGAAAAGTTCATTAAAAGTCCATTGAAAAAATTGATGCAAACGCAGTTTGAAATGCGAATATTTAAACTATTATTGCATACCCAAGGGCTTAATCTTTCAGGTTTGAGAATTCTGGAGGTCGGATGTGGTGCAGGTTATGGTTTTGAATCAATAATGAAGGAATTTCATCCTAAGGAATATCAAGGATTTGATATAAATCCTCAAATGGTCGCTTTGACTAAAGCAAAGACAAGAAATTATAGGGGTCAAATAATGGTCTTTTTAGGAGATATTCGTAAAGTAAAACTTCCCTCTAGTAGATTTGATGTGGTATTTGCTTTTACAATTTTTCATCACATTATAGAATGGGAAAAAGCATTAAAGGAAGTAAATCGCCTTCTTAAACCAAAAGGATTCTTTTTAGTTAATGAGATTAACAATCGATCAATTAACAGGTTTCAGCGTTATTTAAAAGTTTATCATCCATTTCAAGCCCGTTTTACATGGGAAATGTTTCAAAAAGGATTAAAGGATTCAGGATTTCGTTTAGTTCAAGATTTTTACTTCCTAGAGGATTTAGGTTTCTTTCTCTGCATCAAAATTTAGAGATTGGATTTCTTTTACTTAAAAATAAGACTGACTTCTGAATAATCAATAAAATCAACAAAAATTTCGTATAATAATCCCCAAGGAGTCTGTTGAATAGAATGGTTTTCTTTTTCTTCATGAACCTTTGTATTCATAGGTAATAGTATGAAAAGTTTTCCTTGATGTCTTCCTGGTAATTTTAATTCAATTTTTAATTTTGATTTTGATAAATTAAAATTAACTACCTCTAAACTACCTTGAGCGATATGAACTGTTGACGAAATGAATATAGTAGTATCTTTTTGATAAGGTATTATCCCCAAATATTTACAACTATGGGGAGAAATTGTTCCTAACTGTACTAATTCATTCTTTTTGAAACAGCCGATAAGTTGTTCATTCCACCAATCAAAAACAATAAATTGATCTGTAGTAATTTCACAACCGCTCAAGGTTAGAATTTTTGTAATAGAGAAATTTCTTTCAATTGGTTGATCTTCCCAATTAATAACAGTAATAAGTAGTCTTTTTTTGTTTAGAACTTGAGTAGATAGAAAGTATAATGTTGGTAAAGGTTCATAAAGTGCATCTAAAGGGATAGCGCTTTTAGGAATAGGGGGTATGATTTTCAATGCCAAATTTAATCTTTCAGCTTCAATTCCTGTCATATCATCTGATATAAAAATTTGTCCACCACTTAATCCGAAAATTGTGATCTGAAGTTCCACTTCTTTTTCAGTTAGAGAGCTACGATTTCGTCGAACTATCAAGCAATCTGGATCATTAACCCATAATGAATTATGTGTAAAAGATCGATAAATTGTAGCAATTAATGCATACTTTAAGCAAGGATCGCCATAAAGTGGTTCTACATCAGTTTTCCATACCTCTTTTGTATCTTCGCTAACTCTCATGGCATCAACTAACCCTATACTTGGTCCAAGAGGTGCTCCGCATCCTAAAATGTATTTATTATCCCCCATTGCATCACGAATTAGTTGGAGAGCGCTACGGTATACCTGAGCTCTGGTCAATCCTTTTTTATAATAAACACTCTGATAAATTGACGCAGCATATATGAAATCAATTTTTATGAAATCAAATTTCCATTCATTAGTTATTTTCTTGATTAAATTTATCAAATGTGTCTGAACTTCAGGATATGTTACATCTAAAGCATATTCAATCTCATTCCAATTAAAACAAACTGGAATAAACTCTCCTGTTGCATTTTTTAGAAACCAGCTGGGATTTTTCCTAAATAATTCTGAAGATTCAGTTGCAAAGAAAGGAGCAATCCATAAACCTGCTTTTTTACCTTGATTATGTGTTTCCTCAACGAATTCGAGAAGACCATTTGGAAATTTGGAATTAAATGATGTAAAATCACCTACATTTGTAAAATAACCATCATCGAGCTGTATCATATCAACAGGTAAATCTGGATTACTTTTAAAAAATTCAACATTCTTTAACAATTCTTTATCAGTTATGTCAACATAATAATAATACCAACTACACCATCCAATCCTTGGGGGTAGAATTTTAACGTGCATCTTTTTACCTGTGATTTCTGCATAATTTAAAAGACTATAATAGCCCTGAAAAGGATGAAAACCGATTAAAAGTTCTTCTGAACTAATTGGATCCATTTCAATCAAATTAAGTATTATATTATCAAATTGTGAGTAAGCTGATAGCCATCTAATCTCTGAAGGATTCTTTAAACGATTCAATACAACACGAGAAAAACAGCGGTTATGTGTAATAAAACCTAGACATATTGATCCTTTTGATTTTTGATCTGAGATCATTGTAACCGATTCAGACATAAAATCTCCAGATAGTGTATTATCATGATTTTGATGTATCCTAGCAATAATATCAACGATGATTGATTCATAACCTTCATCATTTCCCTTGAGTTTTGAATAACTCCAGCTTTGAAATCCATGCTCAAAAAATCTTAGATTAGAAGGTTGAACTAGTTCATTCTGCTTTAATACAATTCTACCAGAAGTTATTTGAAGAGGTGAGATGGAATGAAGAGGTAAATTAGGGAGATTATCAGTATAATTCAATTTTAACTGAAATGTACAAAAATTCTCTGTTTCATACAGTTTAATAGCTAAAATCATGAGAAATGAGATATTGAGTAAATCAGGATGATTTCCAAATTCTAAAAAGATATTAAATTGTTTCCCCTTCCCAATTTCATCAACTATTTCATGTGATTCAACAGAAAAATCTTTATTCTCCTTAGGATAAATTGATTTGATATTACCTTTATTAAAGAAGTTAATTGCTGGTCTTATACCACTTAAATTCTGCATAGCAATATTAGAAGAAACTAGAATTTTCTTAGATCTCTTTTCAAGTGAAATCGTAATGAATTCATTAAAACAAGTGAATTTTTCATTATTTTCATCTGAATGAATCATAGCTATCACAGATTGGCATCAATCGTTATTTATTTACCTTTTCAAAGAAATTCGTTATTCCGCAAAAAGAAATAAAATAAGGAAATTAAGGTTATGTATGAGAATATTAGTGAGGAAAAATGCCAAAGATTGAGATTGCAGACGATTCTGGCAATGAAATTTCAGAGATTTCAATTCCAATTCCTTTCTACATTCGTGTTAAAATGGAAGAAGGTATGAAAAGGTATCGAATTAGATTAATCGATGATTTTGGTAAAATTCGTGGCCAATACATGGGTGGATCTAATCGAGAGTATATCGAGTTACATATCCCATTAATCAGACTCTCTAAACCAGGTCAACTCCGTATTCTGATTGAAGAATCCACTGGTGAAGCTAATTATTTACAAAAACATCAAGTATCAATTAAATATCTTCCTTATTCACCCTCTGAAGAAAAGCCAACTGTTGAAGAATACCTTGAAAAATCAGAAATTGAGTTAAAGAATAAGACAGATTATCTTCAAGAAACCTCTAAAATTGAGGAAGAACAGGTAATTGAATTCAATGAACCAGATCAAGAATCATATGAATTATATGACAAAAGGAGTAATAATGAGACGATTTTTGATGAAGCATTGGAAGATCTCTCTGAAAAACTCGAAAGGAATAATGAGGAAGGGAATCATATTATGCATCAACCTGAGTTTATTGACGAGGATCTAAGAGAGATTGACATTAGGGAAGGAAAAAACAATCTATCACCTGCAGAAATTCAAGAAGAGGAAGAGTTAGGAATATCTGAAGAGGAAGTTGAATATCTATCTAAACGTGAAGAAATAATTAAAAATGGAGTAATGCTAAAAAAGATATTCAATAATGAAGAAGAATGATCTGGAGATAGTTCATAATTTTGCTTCCTGAAAATTTAACTGTTTTACTGATAATGTTAATTTACGGAGTAGTCAGTGGAGGTTCAGCGATAATCCTGAAGATAGGTATCTTTAAAGCAGGAGGCATCCAAATTGATAATTTTTTTTGGGATGTTCTTCCAGCAGCTTGGAAACTCATAAAAAATCGAATTTGGTTTATTGGGGGAATGGCTGCAATCCTTGGCTTTCTAATTTATACAGTGGCACTAAATCTCTATGAT
>JAEOUE010000229.1 GCA_016839515.1 Candidatus Hodarchaeum mangrovi | reverse complement strand
TACTTCATATGGTGCCTTTACTGCTGAACTACCTCCATAAAGCAACTTTCCAAACTGTGTATCCTTGTTTGGCCCTAGAACAGCAATTGACGAAAGTTTTTCCAATTTTAGGGGTAATATATTATCATTTTTTAATAATACAATTCCCTCTTCTGCAATTTCCCTAGCTAATATCTGATGATCTAGAGTGTTCCTTTCACCTTTTGATTCTGTTTTAGACTCATCAAATAATCCTGTTTTTCCCATAACTATTAAAAGCGGTCGTAAAACATCATTTATCTGCCCTTCGGAAATGGTTCCTTTTAACAAGGCGTCTTTCACTAAATCCTTTTTATATTTGTAGGCATTAGGCATTTCTAAGGAGAGCCCTGCCTCAAGACACTTCTCAGTGGTTAATTCATCATGTTTAGTAGCACCCCAATCTGAGACAATAAATCCACTAAATCCCCATTTATTAATTAGCACATCTCGAAGAAGATAATGATGTTCACTACCATATATTCCATTTACCTTATTATAACAGGTCATAATAGACCAAGGATCAGCATTTCTGACAATAGATTCAAATCCTCGTAAATAAATTTCATGAAGGGTTCTCTCATCGATTTGTGCATCGATCTCCTTTCGAAAAGTTTCCTGGTTATTTGCTGCATAATGCTTTACACAGGTGGCAATTCTATTAGCTTGAACGGCCTTTACAAGAGGGATGACCAGTTCTTTAATTAAAAAAGGATCTTCACTAAAATACTCGAATGTCCGACCATTAAAAGGGGTTCGATCGATATTGATCCCAGGTGCTAATAAGCAATGTCTCCCTACTGCTACCACCTCTTTTGCTACACTTTCTCCAAATTGTCGAGTTAACTCTCTGTTCCATGTTGAAGCAAGGGCTTTTGTACATGGAAATCGTGTATTTTTGGTTAATCCACTTGAAAGCATAGAAACTCCTAATGGGCCATCAGTCATTCGAAACCGTGGTAATCCTAATCGGGGGATAGGAGCAGTGTTGAATATGCGATGGCCAGACAATAATCGGATCTTTTCATCTAAAGTTAATCGTTTTAAAATATCTTTTATTCGATCATCCAGAGGTAGGTCGCTTTTCCTATAAGGTAGATGTCTAATTTCTTCTTTTGAGTAAAGAATCTTCACTGATGGTCACCTGGAATTATAAACAAATTATAATTCTTTTTTATTATGTTTTGGTTAATAAAGTCCATATTCATACAATTATAATTGATTGTCTTATAATAAAAAATATATGAAAAAATTTTTCAGTTCATTTGGTTGGTCAAGGTAATTCAAGAATAATTTCCTTTGATTTTGTTAATGGAGGAGAAACATAAGGCTTTAACATTAGGAAAGAAGCTATTAGAATGAAAAATCCTCCTAAGAGATACCAAACTGAAATCGGCTCATGAAGTACCATTGTTGCGAGAATAATTGCTGCTAGTGGTTCAATTAGTAAAAAAACTGATGCTTTGAATGATGAAACATGTTTTATTGCCACTATAATTAATCCAAAAGGAATAACATTCCCGATTACACCAAGACAAATACCAAATGTAAGATGTAAAGGATTAAAATACGTCCATATATTGAAAAAATTAATTTGAGGAGCTGTTAGAAAAGTCTTTGAAAAAATTAGAAAAGGAAACCACATAATGAATCCCCAGATTAAAATCCATCCAAAAGAAATGGATTGAGGTATCATCGATCTTTGGTCTTGAACTAATTTTCCCATAATTAAATAAAGCCCATATGATAATCCTGAGATGCCAGCTAAAACGACTCCTGGAAAAGAGTTAATGAAAAGAGAATACTCCCATGGTTTTGTAAGAATTATCACTCCTAAAAGGGCAAAGAACAATGCAAGAACTTTATTCTTATTTATTTTTTCATTTAATAGAAAATATCCCAGAAAAAAAGTGACTAAAGGGTGAATCTGAATTAAAAAAGCAGCTGTTCCAATTGGCGTGTTTAGAGCAATTGAAGCTAAATAGCAATTTAATGCTGAGGATAATAGAAATCCTTGAATAATATAAGATTTTTGGTGTAAAAATCTTCCACTAAGACCAACATTCTCAGGAGAATCCCATATATATTTACATATTAGAAATCCACCTGCAATAAATCCAATTAACAGACGCATGAAGCTTTGTTCAATACTAGAGACTTGTAAATCTCGTAAAATAGCAGAGAAAATAGGAACTGTACCAAATGCTACTCCAGCAAGAATTAAAGCACTATAGGAATGAACCAACTTGGTTTCCATGAAGAAAATCTCCAGTTTTGTAAATAGGAGTGATTTTTTAATGATTTAAAAATATCTAATTAGACACTAGGTAAAATTGCTGTTTCAATACTTCTCAAACTAAATAATTTTTTTAAGAAATCCAAGGGAAAAGATAACGAGAGTCAGGGAACAGAATAAAAAAAAGAGAGAAGTGTATGGTTGAAAAGTTATTTGGATGTTTTTTTGCGTGAAAACATAATTAGTGTATTCAATGCTAGAATTATGGGAAGAACGGTTAAAACACTAGAGTGAGAAAAGTTAGAAGTGGTATATGTAATATCCCAAAAATTGCTGCTATTACTATATATAAGTTGATCATAGGTCACTTTACCAATCATATACGCAATGCCATGCCATACCTCACCATTAGAGATTTCACTCATTTCAGTTGGAAGATACCAGTTTAAATCTGTTTCAAATTGATCAAAAAATTCATAACCTGTATTCTGATAAGTAAAGATTTTTCGAGTAGCATTGAAGATAACTTCTCCTTCTGGGTTAATAAACTCAACAACAAATGCTAGCCAATAATAAGCACTACGATTGACAGTAGAATCATAGAAACTATACTCATACTTTACTGGGACCATTGCGGTGTCATTCCAAGCCGAAAGTCCCCCACCATAGAAAGAAAAACTTGCACGTCCATTTTCACCGAAGTTACCTGTAGTATTACCATGCATTGTACGTATGAAGGAAATTACTGCTATATTTTGCGAATTCGCGGCGATTAAAGAGACTAAAATGCTAATGGAGAGGAGAATGCAGAACCAAGAAAATACAAGAAGCACTTTTTGTCTTATATTCATTTGGATTATTCTCCTGAAAAACTTATATCTTATTGCGCATCGAATTTCTCCTATAAAATCATTTTTATTGTAACAAAAAAAAGGAGAATATATGCTGATTAATCAGTACCATCATATTTAGACCCATTTATTTCCTAAATAAGATAATATTTTAGATAATCTTAAAAAAAAGCATTTTTAATCTCGTTTTGCTAACCGCTGTTGTACAAAAATCGATTGTGCATAAGCTTCCAAACTTTGAAGTCTTTTTTCAATTGGTTGGTTCTCATCTAAAAAGAAATTCAAACTCATTTGGGAGAACTTGCCTCCTACTTTCTCAACAAAAGTATTTCTTTCTGTTTTTGTAACCCTAATCTTAGGTTGATTTTGAATAAATACTATCAGGTCTAACCAATTTTCTGCGGCCTTTGGACTTATTTTAGCTTTTGTCAATTTCGTTTTGGCAAATGGACTATCTATATCATTGATGATTTTGAATATTGCTTGGGCACGATCAAGCATTGAACGAGGTGCTCTATTCTTATTTATTGTCATTAGTACATTATCATATTTTATCCATATATAAATGTATATATTTATGTATACTTTTATCTTTTTGTGATGAATCTTCAAGTATTAATGTGTGGATTGTATGTCAAGTCTGGACCAAATGTTTGATTATTTTGTATTATTAACTTCAAATGAGCTTAAAAAGGCCTTTGACCTAGAGGAAGCTGATACGATCTTATCCTCGTTTGCAACTCGTTTTCGAGAGCTTTATGAAACTCTTAAAGAATCTTTTAACGAAACTCAGCTTTTTCATGGTATTAATCCTATTTTTGTTATAGCTCTTGAGGAATCACTCCCTGGAGAGGAAGGAAAAAAGGATACCACCATTATTCTAAGGCTCGTATTAGCTATCTATAAAATTATGCTTGAAGAATTAGTTTTAGAACCCCAACGACGGTACATGGCTTCTTCTAAGGATCCATGGACTATTTTTGTGGAAGATGCTCGAAAAGGTAATCAAAGAATCTATGATAATGAATATTTTCAAGTAAAGGAAATTAACGTTACTGAAAAGGAATTTGCATTTGATATCAATCGATGTTTCTATCATGAAGTCTTCAAACAGTTCAAACGTGAAGATCTAGGTTTTATTATGTGTGAATATGATTCTATTATGGCTGATAATATTACTAACTGGGTGAGATTTGAGCGAGAAGAGACAATTGCAGAGGGATATAAACGATGTACATTCAGATATTACAATATCAAACAAAAATTTTCAGAGAATCTAGTTATTGATAGTATTTTTACATTTTTGAAGATTGTTGATGATTCTGAGGAGATGTTAACTAAACAAGAGATTAGAGAAAAAGGATTTGATGCTTCTATTGATTTTTACGATGTGGTTAAACTTATAGACCTCATAAAAAACCATCCAGGGATTAAATTTTCGACTGTAAACGAAGAACCAGTATATGGGAATATTGCCAGCTATCAAAGGCATGAAGAATGGAAAAAATTGTTCAATCGGAAATTATCCAAAGAAGAAAGATCTAAAATCATCCAAAATTTGCCCCTCAATCTCAAGGAAGAGAAGATCAACCGATTAATCTCCGATATCCTTGACCATCCCTATGAACATGCCTCTATTAAGTGGGTATGTCTTAACTACTTACAATATCACTTTTCAGCTAGAATTGGCTTTGAAGCAGAAGAAATTGACGAATTACAATTAGACACAGGATTATTAGAAGAATTTCGTCAAAAATATCCAAATATTTCCTTTGAAGCACAATCTTTAGACAGAGGAAAAATATCTATACAAGCATATGGAAGAGGAATCCCCGAATACAAACTTAAAGAACCCATTCAGCTTTTACGAAAGAAAATTATCAATCAATTTCCTGATTCTGGTATTTCAGCTATTAATCCTATAATCTCTATGGATCCGATTGTAAAAAAATTCTTCAAGATTTTTGAGGACTCAAATCAAGATTTCCAACTCCGTGAACTGGCACTTCGCATTCTCATTAGCAGGGTGGGAAGTAAACTAGTACCTTTCCTTAAATCGGTTGCTGAAAATGAACAGGACAACCAATTTTTAAGAGGAAGAGCAATTGACTCACTAGCATGGTTTACAAGTAAATTACCTCAATTATACAATACTTTCAATGATTTCATTAGGCTTCCTGATCCAATTAAGCGATCGGTTATAGATTTTATCGCAAGACAAGGAACAGAAAAAGATTTATTGCTTCAGATGGCAATAAATGATGATATTGCCATAAAAATCAAAATTATTGCGTTACGGAATATGCAAACATATCTCGATCCTGAAGTCACCAAATTTTTGCTTAATTTTGCTATTGATAAATCGAATGATGAACGTATGAGACAGGCTGCACTAGAAGCCCTTGGAAAACACAGTATTGACGAAAAAAGTCTTGATTTACTCTTTAATATATTCAAAGATCAAGAAGAATCTACTTTCATACGAATGGAGGCTTTTGAAACACTGAGAGATCTTAATTATAAGCCAAAGGAAGAATCAATTTTAACAGATAGGTCAGATTGGATAATTTTATTAGGCTTAAAACAGATGGTGGAGGGCTAATTATGGATTTCAACGGTGCAATTAAAACCTTACGATTTTATTTAAGCGAACAAAGCTATTTACAGAAGATTACGTCATTTGAAGATCTTAAACATGTACAGACTCCAGCCATCAGCCTATTATTGACACACGCAGGAAATGTCTTCTATCTTCCAGAAGACCTCCTATTTAAAAAAGGAATCTTCTTTTTAAATGACGATTGGGTAGACCTCGAGTCAATATCCAAAGAACGGATCTGGAATAAGGATCGTTTTACCAAACATCAAATCATTAAATCCTCAATCGACCTTTTCAATAATTTAGTAGAAAATAAGATGATTAAATCAGGTTATTGGGATCTATTTGAAAAGTGTAAAGATATCAAATTAGAAGACAGTATCCTTATCTTGAAATCGACCCCTGAAATATCAGAGTTTGAAGAACTCCTAATCGTCAAAGGACCTATGAATAAGAAATCCTCTATTCTCCCTGAGTTTATGAATTCTATAAAAAAAATTACTGAATTTACCTACCAAACCACACCCCATGCCATTCCACCACGTATAGAACATTTTTTGTCATATCGGGAATTATCAAAGGCAAGCAAACTCACTTGGGATATGAATCAAATTAGAGCATATTTAGGATCAATATGGAATGAAAGAACCCCATCCACTGTTCTTTCGCGCATTAATCTTCTTCTTGAGAGTTCTGTACTATTGGTAGAGAAAATTGAGGTTTTTAACAAAATCCTTCAGGTTAATAAGGAAGAGAAAAGGATGGTAGGCATCCCTAGTAATTTCATCATTGGAATCTGTGGCGGGTATGGGAGAGGAGAATATTCAGACACATCAGACTTAGATATGCTATTGATTCATGAGGGGAGTGAAAAGCAATTTTTGCAGGTAGGTGAGGCTCTTGACCAAGTTCTGCAGCATGTTCCTAATCTCGAATTATGTAAATTAGAAAATCTGGTGAATCTTAATTTCCATGAAGAGTCAATAACAAACATCCTAAAGGCTTTTCTTTACGGAGATGAAGGTTTCTTAGAACAAAATCAGAAAAAAGAACTGGAAAAAATGCTTTCTTCTATCCAATCCCTTCGAAACACCCCTATCTCTGACGAAGACCGTAAAGATGGTATTAGAAAATATTGCTGGTCTATCTACAAATCAATAATAAATATGGTTCCGATATATGAGAAACCTATTGGAAAAGGGCAAGTTCTACGAGAGGAAATTACAAAAATTACCAAAAAAGCACTTCCTGATATAATTCCGATTCTTCTTCGTATCACAGAATCCCTCAAGGATGAAAGTAATGCTTTAGGGGAAAATTTACGCATTTGTCAACCTTTCCTCTATGATTCAATATTTAAGACATATTCTGTTCTTACAGCTTTACAGGATATTAGTACTATTTTAGCGATCCTCAGTGAGACTACTTTTACTACTTCAACTAGTGACCGCCTTAAAATTGCCATCGAACAAAATTTAATCTCGGAAAAACAAGGAAATAAGCTTATTCAAGGATATAATTGTTTTGCAGATACGAAATATAAGCTAACAAGAGAAATGCCTATTAATATGGTGGAATTTATTAATGAGGAACTCAAAACCATTATAAAAGATGTTTACAATGATATTTTACAAAAATTAGAACCTCAAGAACCAATTGGGACTGAATATAAAATTGCATACCCCCTTCTGGTCTTTTCGGATCTTCACTGGGGACTTAATAATAAATTAGCTAAATTATGTTTGGAAGAAATCAAGAAGACATGTGAGACACATCGAGTTAAATCAATTTTAATTGCGGGAGATGTTTTCAATATTGATTGTGTTAATGAACTCTCTGAAGCTGACAAAAAGGGGATTTCCATCCTTGATGAATTGTCTCAAATCCAGAATTCTCTTGGGGATCAAAGAATTCACATAATTTCAGGGAATCATGACCCAGAAGAATTTTGGGATAAGTTTCGTTTAAAACTAGAACGAGAATTAGGGATATATTTTATTGGTGATTATTATCAAGACGAAAACATTTGGATTGCACATGGCGACCAAGATTTTTGGCGTAGCTATAATCCTCCTCTCGATCAATATATTACTAAATTTAAGACAGATAATACCCTAATGAATCAAATAATCATTGTGGGGCATAATCATCGGATCTATGACGAAAATAAATTGGGATTTTATGCGAATGGCACAATTGGTAAATCATTTTCAGCAATTTTGATAAATAAAGCTCAAATTGAACTAATAAAATTACCAGTTACATTTGATATCAATCTGGAAAAGATTAGCGAAGAATATGTTGGAATTACCAATGCTGAGGAATCAATTGATGAATATGTCCAAAAAAATTTCAAGCTACTTGAATGGGATCAATTCTGCTCAAATATCCAAGTAAATCCTAATGATAAAGAAACATGGATTATTACACAAGATGGAATTCCAACTGGTTTTATTCCATTCAACATGGTTGAAGAAAGAAGTAAACTAGAGAATATTCAAGTCTTTGAGGTGGCCTTTCCCATCAGTTATACCTTTAGTCTTGATCAAAAGCTGAAAGAAGCTTGGGGAATATTTTCTATTACGGGAGAATCTATACTTCCTGTCATAAATCAGGAACACCAAATCGTAGGAACACTATCAATCTTTAGTGTTCCAAAACCTGAGAAAGAGCATGTGAAAACAAAAGCAGTAGAAATTGATAAGAAATTGGAAAGTGTAGGTAACTTTCTTACGGATAAACTCTTCGAGAAGCGGAAAAAGATAGATGGTTTTTAGTTTTCTCTGACTTTCTAAAAAAAATTATGGATTTTAAACATTTAATATTTATTGTTTTTTAGCATAGTCCCGTCGAAGAGGTGCATACATAGGAACATAGAGGATAGGAACCCAATCTTTCGGGGAGGGGCGCCAGCGACCAATTACTGCTTTCACTTCTTGACCAACCATGAAATTATAGATTTTAGGATTATAGTTGAATGCTCGAATCATCTTCTGTTCAAACATTGTCCAATAGGGGTTCTCAGGATGACCAACCTGCTTTTTTCCGCCATATAAAGTGACATTCGTAATTTTAGCGCGCTTAAATACTTTTATCTTTTGTAATTCTGCACTACATATTCGCTTGGTATCACTTTTATCTTTTTGAATTCCCCGTAAACATTTACCTCGTAATTCAAAGAATTTCTCAGGTGGTGAAAAATCTGGAAAATTCTCTGGATTCCAGCTATCCCCGAAGTAAACCGCTCCACACACAGGACATCCTTCAACCTGATAATACTCTTCTGATAGAGGTTCTACCTCCAAAAGCGCCCTATGTTTGGCAATTTTTTCAGCAGTGTCCCGGTAATTGATGTAATCCTCAACTGAGATCTTTTGTTTATAGTCAATTTGTTCTTGGACTGTTGGTACTTCACTATTAGCTACAATTAAACCATTAACTTTCATTTTGATACTAATCACGTCAGACCCTGCACCTGAGCCATAAAGGACGGTCATAATCTCATCCCCTTTAGCACTATTCTCCATTGCTGCACACAAAGCAGTTGGAACAGTTGCAGAATAACCGTTAGCAATTTGAGGAGCTAAGTTTGAAACCTTGACCTGGGGTTCAATCCCAAGCATTTTTCCGTCCCCATCAAATTTCTTTTCAGCCAACTTAATACCAAAATAATCAGAAACATCTAGTAAGGCTTCATTAGGAAAAGAACCATTGGGGCTGTGGATAACCCAAGTTTTGTTCGGAAGGCACTCGGGAGCTATTTCATAACGTTCAAGGTGTTTCTTTACCGCAGAAAGAATCATTCCACGGAATGCAAGACTTGTTCCTTGCCCTTCATGTTCGGGGAATGGTTCACCTTCTTTTCGAATGAAATCACTAAAATCATAATTTATAGAAGTCCTACCCTGCAGTTTTGCGATACTCCCATCACCATCTTCCCCGAGGATCATTGTAGTTGAATAAAATGATGCTGAAAACTCAAGATCGTCTCCTGGTGCACCTTGAGAAGCATCAGTAGCTGTAATTGCTACATAACGACATCTTTTAGAATCTATTAATGCAGCCCCGATTTCTAGGAATTCACCAAAGGGTTTACACGCAAACTCACCCCTTACTCCAAATCTTAGATTTGTCACACCTGTTTTTCCAGCTAGTGCAGTGCTTGATTTAACAGCGTAGGGGTATGATTCAGATACAACGAACAAAGCATCAATTTGATGAGGTTGAATGCCGGCTCTCTTAATAGCATAGTTAAAAGATTGAATTCCAGCCGTTAAAGCATCTTCATTTGGACCAGGGACAATTTTTTCATTTAACATTAAACGTTGATTATAGATCCACCTGACAGAACTTAATGCTTTCCCGCGAAAACGATTCACTGCACGTTTCATCATACCTAGCGCAATTTTATAGTTCAATTGCGACATTGCGTGATAGTGATCAACGAGCTCCTCGATTTCTAACCTGTTAACTGGTATAAATGAGGCGATTGATTTTATTTCAGCGAAAAACAACACGCTCCAAAGAAATTACTTTTAAGAGAATTATTTATGGGACTTTTGAGTATTTAAGTATTGTTTTTTTTTATATTAAAGAGTCTCTTATATTACATGTTTATTTTATGAAAAATCAATGTTAAAGTATATTACTTAACTATTGAAATCATGTCATAAAATACATTATTATAAACTGGATTAGTTCAAAAATCGATCAGATTAAGAGATGCAGAAAATTTAATTAAATATATTTCTTTAACTCTTACTTAAGTATTTTTTTAAAAAAAAGAAAAGAAAAGAAAATTATTTCCTCTTTTTCCATAAATAGATGGATAAGGTGGGAAGCAAGATAAAGGGAATTGAGAATGTGGTTATATTGGCGGTTGGGAGCGAGGTACTGGAAGAAAGAGATGAGGTACTAGTTGAGGTATATTGACTTTTCACAAAGTCAATTTCAACCCCACCAATTAGAATCCCATTGATATAAGCATGGATCACATAAATGCGTCGCTCACCTTCTTTGACATCCTCGGGGGCATTTATAGTGATTTTAATGGTCTTATTCTCCCCAGGAGACTGGACTTGAGGGTAATCACGTTGAATTTCGACTGGCCAGAGATTCCCTGATCCTATTTGTCGGGCTTCGAGATAGATTAATGCAACTTCGTCACTCGGATTTGAGAGGGTAAAAGTAACAGTCGCAGGTGAAGAAACAGGATGAACATCAGTATTTTCCTGTCCATTATTATTATCTAAAT
>JAEOUE010000228.1 GCA_016839515.1 Candidatus Hodarchaeum mangrovi | reverse complement strand
TTAGATGAATATCAAGAACTATTTGAAGGAATAGTAATGTTCATAGCTGCTATCGTCTTAACTTGGATGGTTTTTTGGATGGCCAAGCAGGGGAGATTTATGAAAGCTGAATTTGAAAAGAGAATTCAGACAATTTTATTAACTAAAAAACAACGAATTGGAATTTTTTCTCTTGTATTCTTCTCTGTAGCAAGAGAGGGAGCTGAACTAGTACTACTCCTTTACTCAAATTTCTTGGGAAATTATTCCCTTCTAGGAATGATCCCTACAATGCTCACAACAGTAATTGGACTCTTTTTAGGTATTTTAATCTCTTCCATTTTAGCATTCTTTTTATTTAAACAAACATATCAATTGAATCTGAAAAAATTCTTTAATTATACAAGTATTATTCTTATAATCTTTGCTGCTGGACTAATTGCTCATGGTTTGCATGAAATTTTCGAGTTCCTTGAACATAGTGGATCCTCCCTTTCGACATTATTCATTTGGGCTGAACTGTGGAATATTAATGACACATTACTAGGTGATATACTTAAGTTTCTTTTCGGATGGAGCTATGATCCGAATTATTTAGGTCGATTCGAGAAAAGTATGATTGGAGGATTACTAGCAGGTTTATTCGGTTGGAATGATAACCCTTCCTTGATAGAAATTGCAAGTTATCTAAGCTATCTAATTCTAGCTATTCTATATCTAAAAAGATCAAGTCAAAAAGATCAAGCTATAAAATAAAAAGACTATTTAGCGAGTTCTGAACCACATTGAGTACAAAAAACTGAATCTTTTTCATTTTGTGTCCCACAAACCGTACAAAATGAACCTATACGGTGATTAATCTTCTCTTTAGAATCAAAACCAATCTTTGAATCTTCATCAAAAGAATAAGAGTTTTTAGCATAATTTCTAGGTAAATGATGAAGAGAACGTTTTTTATCTGTTTGTAAATATGTACCTAGAGCTCCAGAAAAAATCCAACATGCCATCCCTAAAATTAATCCAACACCAAAGTCATAATAATTTGTAAAAATTCCAATAAAGAGAAAAATTACTCCCAAACCACTAATTAATGATACAATTGCATTTTTCTGATTCTGATCCAAAAGAGACACCTTAATTAAAGGATTATTGAAAGACTTTTAAATATTAAATCTTGCGGCATGAAAAATCATCAATTTTTTGAGATTAGTGAAAATTATATAGAATTTAGTATAGATTAAGTATTTACGTTATTCTGCTTTTATCGCTTGGAAAATTAAATTCAAAGTTCTCATTTCCTTTTTTTTAAGTGGTAAATAATAAAGATCTATTGCATCAGGAATTTTTACCTTCCAAGAAAATGAATTTTCACTCAAATTAGGCCCATTAGGAAAAAATTCTATTTCAGAAGGTACTGTTGTTCTGAAAGGAAGTGCTTCCACCCATGTACTTTGTACCTGATCTCTATTTAATAATTCAACATAAATTTGTTCATCTATTAAGCTTAATTCTTCAATATGAGATGAATCAATTAATATATCAGGCAAAGGTTCTCTAAATTCAAAGGTTTCTTTGGCAATTGATAAATAATGAATCCCAGCTAATTCTGAATGGATTTCATCTTGAGTTAACTCCTTACTCCCATATTTTTGTTCCCACAAGACTTTTAGGGTTCTTTCAGTTAGATATAATCTTAATATATTCCTGCGTTTTTTGACTGAAAACTGGGTAAACTCCATATATGAGAAAGAAACAGGAATTTTCATCGATTAACCACTGAAACATAGAGGATTTTAAAGGTTACTAGCTTCTTTATCCCTTACAGGACTTTTTTCATTCAAAATTTATTGAGAAAAAAATTACAAAGAGATATGTGGGTAGTTAAAAGAATCTCAACATTGACCCTAGAATAAACGAAGATCCAAGAACAATATCAACAATTATCAAAGTTATTATTGTGGAAGCAGGGATAAGAAGATTATCAATATCAGGGGGGGATAATGCTTCTACGATAGTTGTAATTATGGCTAAGAGTAAGATAACTATAAAAATACCTTCAAGGTTTATACCCGGATCCTTAAGAACAGCAAGATCTGGATTCACATCACCGCCTAGTACACCTAAAAGGCCTAAGAACAATAATGACCCAATAATTGAAAATAAAAAGACTCCAAAGGATCCTTCGAGAGATTTTTCACGACCTAGAGTTTTATATTTTCTCTTACCGAATCGTTTCCCGAAATAAGGTGCAATACCGTCACCCCAACCGACGATAGCCATCATTAACATTCCAACATAAGTTCCAAAAAGGAAAGTTCCGGCAATTATCATAATAATCGTAAAATAAAGTGTACCGCGTAATAATTCACGTGGATCTCCAGTTCGACTCATTGTTTTTACATCTGGATCATCAGGGGACCCTTTAAAGCCTTTATATAGGAAAGTACAAAAGAAAAGGAAAGGAACAGTTATATTCAGTAAATATGAGTATCCATCCGAAGTATTAAGGAAAAGCCAAACCCAGATAAAAGACCCAGCAGCTATATGAATAATTTTCCGCGAAAGATCAGAAGATAACATGTTATTATCAACTAATCTCTCCATAAGAGTAATAATCCCTTTTACATAAACTAAAGCAACAATAATTCCGATGAAGGCATTCCAAATTAAAGGTAGGAACCCTTCGTTGCCAAGTGGTGCAATATATCCCATTATTATCACCTAAATCGAAAATCCATTAGAATTTTTAGTAAAAGGACATAATCCTAGCTTTTTTTAAAAAACCATCTAAAATAATTCAACCTTGATATTAATGAATTCTTGGAATCAGAAAAGAATATTCTACCAATTGGGATGAAGATTAAGCTAATTACTGTAGAACGGTTTCATTAATGCCATTTTTACTATCTTAATTATAAGAGTAATTTTTATCCTAATAATGGTTGAAATTCTTTTAATAATGAAAAATAATCCTTTGCTTCTAAATCTGAAACATCATACCAATCAGTATAGGCATCTGCTACAGCAAATGGGAACTTTTCCCGAACATTCAAACATATTATTTTATCTAATACCTTTTCTAATCTTTTAAGAGAACTTATTGGTGCAGTTGGTACTGCAAGAATAATGGTTTCTGCACCAAGTTGTCGTAACCATGAGGAAGCTGCTAAAACAGAAAATCCACTGGCAACTCCATCATCAACAATAAGGATATTTTTACCATATACCTCTAATTTATGGCTTGTTCCTGTAAATTCTCTCCTTTTTTTCTCGATTTCATATTTTGTTCTTTCAATTTGGGTCTCTAGCTGATGAGTTGTTATTGCTAATCTATCTAATAACATATCGTTTAAGAATACTTGCCCGTCAGGTGTTATTGCCCCCATACCTGCCTCAGTGTTTCCTGGGATTTGGATTTTTCTTACTATTAATAGATCAATTTTGGTTCTTGGAACTAAGGGAAATTCTACAATCCCTAGTCCTACAGGGATACCCCCATTTGGAATTAAAAGGAGTAGGTCAAAGGATTCTAATCCTACATAAGAGCCTAATAATGATCCTGCTTTTCGTCGAGAATTAAAGATATAATATTTATTTCGGAAAGATAGATTCTCAATAATCAAATATTATTCTATCCCATGCATATTAAAGCTCATATAATTCTGAATATTTATTTTCTAAATAATGAATAAAATATCTTACTGTTAAAGGTTCTCCAGTAATCTCTTTGACCATATCCAATCCATCATATAAGACTCCTTTTGAATGAATGTTATTAGCTAGCCATTGGCGGATTGGGGTAAATTTTCCTGTATTTATTTTTTCATGCCATTCAGGGAGATCTCTTGTTAATCCCCGATTAATTAGTTGTGCTGCGATAATATCTCCCATTGCATAACCATAAAAATATCCCCAATATTGACTATACCAATGTAAATCTTGCATTACACCTTGAGTATCCGATTCGACTTTAACTCCTAAATATTGCTCGTATTTCTTATTCCATTCCTGAGGTAGGTCAGCAACCTCCAGTTTCCCAGCATATAATGCTTGTTCCAGCTCAAATCGTATTATTATATGTATGGCATAGGTTAATTCATCACTTCCAATCCGACTTGGTCCAGGTTGAGTAGTATTGATCGCAAAATAAAATTCTTCTTGATTTATATCATTAAACACTCCTGTTTGACTTTTAAACTTGGGATAGTAATAATTCCAGAATTCTGGGGAAAGCGTAACGTGATTTTCTAATATCCTTGATTGTGATTCACCGAACGAAGGACCAGTATATCCATTAACTGGTTGACCAATCCATTCAGGATTTCGTTGTTGGGCATGCAAAGAATGGCCGCACTCATGGGATCCAGCTAATAAAGCCTTCATAATTTCGTTTTCCTTATATTTTACAGTCAATCTGACATCTTTGGGGCCACAGGCAATTGTTAGGGGATGTTCAACTTCATCCACCCGACCAGCTTGAAAATCATACTCCAAAAATTTAACCAATTCATTTACTACATTTTCTTGCTTTTGTTGTGGTATAAAGCGTGTTAAGAATGTTTTATTAGGTTGTTTTTCTGCTCTCGTGCATTTTTCAACGAATGGGATTAAAAATCTCTTAGTTTCACTAAAAAAATTGTTTAATTTCTCAATAGTAAATCCAGGATCACGAATATCAACTAAAGCTTCGTATGGATCTGATAATCCCTTTACTTCAGATAATAAAGTTGCTTTTTCAACCTCTAGTTCAAATAATTTTTTTAAATCTGCTTGGACTATTGAAAAATTATTTTTTTTCTTAGCGATTTTCCATATTTCCAGTGTTTTATTACTTTGAATAGCTAACTGTCCTACCAACTCTATTGGTAAAGCGATTTTTTCTTCAACTGCTCGTTTTAAAAGAAAAACGTTTCTTTTTTCAACATTATTTAGTGTAGAATCTTTTTCGCTTTGATTGATTAACGAAATCATCTTTTTTGAGGTCCATTTTTTATGTATAGTCTGTTGTAACCAGTTAAACTGATTTGTTCTATGCTCTAATGCTGAAGATGGCATATATGTATTCATATCCCAATAAAGGAGGGAAGAGATACTAGAAATTGTATAAATCTCTTTATACTTCTCTAATAAATATTTATAGGCAAATTTCATTACGATTCACTTCGATGACAATCTGATAATAGTTTTTTAATCAATGTTAATGTTTTGTTCGAATCTGAATTGTTTCGCTGGAAGGTCTCAAGAATATAATTAAGATCCTCATTATCTAATTTATACAGCTTTAAGACATTTAATTCTATATTCGATTTTAATTTAGATATTTCTTCTTCAATAGCATCATCTTTTTCTTTTTTAGGATCATTACTTAATACTAAAATTTGTTTTACATTTTCGATAATATTTAAATACTCATTATTAATTCTAGAAGCTCTCGGAACAGGCATATCGTAAATAAAAAACATATTTATGTTTGTAGTGACTTTTAAGCGTAATAAATAATCAAATATAAAGCTATTAAAGATCCCACATAGATAATACAACTCCTCTTCCTTAATTATGCGAATTCCTTCATTATTATAACTCTTAATTAATGTTAGACTGTTTGCACACAATACATCATTAGGTAAAATTGTGGCAATCATAGTTCTTCTATTTGTACTTGCAGCAATTGATCGGAACGCTAATTTTGGTTTAGAAATACCGTACTTCTTGGAAATTCTGTCTGGTATGTTATTTTTCATAATCCAATATCGGGGTTCAGCAAAATTGTTGTTATATTGTTCAATCATTTTCCCCTCATAGACTGCATATCCTTTATTTTCTTGATTGAAGAGATTATTATTAATTGTTACATCCAATTCTCTCGTTAATCGAAATTTCCATGAATTGGGGATATCTTTACTTAAAGGAGGATACATATACATTTTTTTAGTGATTTCAATATCTTTTTCTGATTTAAACTCCATTATTGACCAAGAGGAAGGTGAATATATTTTAAGTTGATTCCAATCTAAATGCAAAATACAGGAAAAAATTTCGTTTGAATCAACTATTGATTGCATAAAAGCTGCTAAGAAGATGGAAGTATGTCCTGTTTTTTGATAAATAATTGTGTCAAATTTGAATGATCTGTGTACAGAGGGAAAGATACCTAGTTTATTCTCAAATGAAATAAGTTCTTTTACTAGTCCTTGGTCAAAAATTAAATTTCTTAATCCTTTTGTACCTGCATCAGTATGAATGCCGGAGGGTACTATCATCCCACAGAAACCATTTGTGTTTAAAATATTATAAACTCGCTCCACAAACAATTTATAAAGGTTTAAGTCTCCACTAATATTTTTTTTTCTTTTTGCTATCTGAATCTTACTGGATTGATAATGAAAATTCCTCTTAAACCATTTCGCACTCTGAGATATCGATTCTTGATGTAATATCCATGCTTCTTTAATTTTAGGATCATTAAGTAATCTCTCAATGATTTTTCGGGCTTCCTGCTTATCAACATTATATTTTGATAATTGTTCATCAAAATTAGAAAAAAATTCTTTTTCCAAAGGTTTATGAATGTTCCAAGGAGGATTTATGATACATACATCAAATCCTCCCTTTTCCATAATCTTGGGGAATTTTTCCTTCCAATTAAATCGTACATCTGCAATATTTGAGTCAGAAGTCTGTAAATCTATATGGCTAATTAATGCATCACCTTGAAATAAATTAAATTTTATCTTCTCATTTCGATTATTAAATGGTAATATAGTTAAAAAACTCTCTTTACAATTATTGATTGCTGTTTTAGATATATAAACTCCAAATAAGTTATTTTGAACTATATCCTGACAGAATTGAACCTTACTCCTTTTTTCTATCCCTTTATTTTTTAGATATTCAAAAAATGAGACTAAAAAGCGATAAGATTCCAATAAAAGGTTCCCTGAACCGACAGTTGGATCAATGATCTTAATATTTCTTAGTATCTGGTAAACCCTCCTCAGATCCCTCTCAATAAATTGGTCAAATATATCTAGAATGTTTTCTGAAGTAAATTCTCCATAAGGAAATTCTTTATTCAACTGTGCAAAGAGAAAATACGTAATTGTACGAGGAGATATAAATTGTGCTAATATTGAGGGAGTATAGATTTTACCTAAATCTTTTGTTGTAATACTTAAAGGAGAATTCTTTGTCACAATGATTTTCCTCATATCTGATCTCAAAGTCTGAATAATTAATAGAGAAACAGTATAATGTTTTAAATTTAATATTCCTCGTTCTTTATCATTAAGGCCCTTTTTTAGGATTTTTCTATTAACTGATCTGCGGGATTTATATAAGAATAAACACCTACATAATAGTATCAATTAAAGATAATCGAAGGAAAAACTACAAATTACTACTTTCTCCTTTTAGATTTAAAACTGGATGTGATTCTTCCTCGTGCGATTGAGTCGTAATGCCCTAGAAAAATACCGTTTTGAAGAAAAATTCTTTAGTACCGATGAAGGATATGTCACATTTCCATCTACCTATCATGTTCGGCTTTTTGTTGAATCTCTTAACAAAAAAAGAGATTTGTTACATTTTCCTGAAATTGCTGCTCGTGCATCCGAGATAAACGGAATATCTCTATTAAATGAGATTTCACACTTTCTTTTTGAGCAATATAAAAAAGAAATTGCTCCAAATTTATACAAAGAAATATCAGAATTTCTTAATGAAATGATAGGCAAGAATAAAGTTGATAAAACAATTGAAACACTTCTCACAACATTTCCTCCCCCTTCTATATTTTTTCAAAAATCCTCCCTTGAATCCTTTCTCGAAAGTACAACGAAAAATGTTCCAAATAGGGAAATTTTAATAGAAGAACTAATTCATATATGGTTGGAGAATAACAATCCAGCTTTAAATAAGCACAGAGAACTTTTTGAGGATGAAGAGCTAAAGAAAATATCAGATTATGGGAAAATAATCTCAGAAATTGAAAACTTTTTTGAAAAGAATAGACCATTTGGGCCTAAAAATAAGAATTTCTTTAAAATGCTTCAAGATCCATTGAAAGAAAATCCTCTTTCAATTAAAGCCCAGCTGGAATATATAGCTAAAGAATGGGCTTCAATCTTAGGTCCACTGTATTTTAAGATACTTTCTGCCTTAGATTTATTTGCAGAAGAAGAAAGACTACGCGGATTAGGGGCTGGGTTAGTAAGGGTTTATGAATATGATGGATTAGAAGAAAATTACACTCCTGATGCGAATTGGATGCCAAATGTAGTAATGATAGCAAAAAATGCATATGTTTGGTTATTCCAGTTATCTAAGAAATATGGACGTGAATTACGAACTCTTGACCAGATACCTGATGAAGAGCTTGCTCAGCTAAGTAGATGGGGAATTAATGCCTTATGGTTAATTGGTTTATGGGAAAGGAGCCCAGCTTCAAAACTTGTAAAGCAATGGTGCGGGAATCCAGAAGCAGAAGCTTCAGCTTATAGCTTATTTGACTATACTATTGCCTTCGATCTTGGAGGAGAAAATAGCTTCTCACAATTAAAACAAAAGGCTTTAAGATACAATATACGATTAGCCTCGGATATGGTCCCCAATCATACGGGAATTGACTCAAAATGGATCAGAGAACACCCTGATTGGTATATTTCTCTTAATTACCCACCATTCCCTTCTTATCAATATAGTGGAGCTAGTTTAAGTCAGGACCCAAATCTTGGAATTTTCTTAGAAGATCATTATTTTAGCCGAACTGACGCTGCAGTAACCTTTAAACGTGAAGATTATCGAACAGGAGATACTAAATATATATATCATGGAAATGATGGAACAAGTATGCCTTGGAATGATACTGCACAATTAAACTATTTATTACCAGAAGTTCGTGAGGCAGTAATTCAAACAATATTCCATGTTGCGAACAAATTTTCTATTATTCGATTTGATGCGGCAATGACGTTAACGCGAAAGCATTTTCAACGATTGTGGTTCCCACCTCCTGGAAGTGGAGGAGATATTCCTTCACGAGCTGGAACGGGAATTTCACATGAAGAATTTATGCGAAAAATGCCTCAGGAATTTTGGCGTGAAGTTGTTAACCGCATCAAAGAAGAAAAACCAGAAACACTTTTATTAGCGGAAGCATTTTGGCTATTAGAAGGTTTTTTTGTTCGTACATTAGGTATGCACCGTGTGTATAACAGTGCTTTCATGAATATGCTTCGTGATGAGGATAATGCTAATTATCGCTCAGTTATTAAAAATACTTTAGAATATGACCCTGAAATACTAAAGAGATTTGTAAACTTTATGAATAATCCTGATGAAGACACTGCAGCCAATCAATTTGGAAAAGGTGATAAATATTTTGGGATTTGTCTTCTTCTTGTAACATTTCCAGGACTTCCCATGATTGGACATGGTCAAATTGAGGGTTGGGCTGAGAAATATGGGATGGAATATCGTCGATCTTATTGGGATGAAGGCATGGACTGGGGTTTTTTACAATACCATGAAAAAGTTATTTTTCCATTATTAAAAAGAAGATATTTGTATTCAGGAGTAAAAAACTTCTTATTATATGATTTTTTTACCAAAGCAGGTTATGTTGATGAGAATGTGTTTTGTTTTTCAAATGGGACGGATAAAGAACGGTCATTAATTATATATAATAATTGTTTCCAAGGAACAGCAGGCTGGATAAAAAATTCGGCCGCATTTTATGATCGTGAAGCTGAGAAACTTGTTCAACGGTCATTGGGATATGGATTGAAGCTAACTGGTAAACCAAATCATTTTTTGATATTTAAAGATCAATTTACTGGTCTAGAATATATTAGAGACTCAGAAAATCTTTACAATAATGGATTAGAGGTTATATTAGGTTCTTATAAAGCACAAGCATTGGTTGATTTAAGAGAAATTCCAGATAACGAATGGAACCACTATCGTATTTTACATGACTATTTAGGAGGAAGAGGAGTCCCGATTATTGAAGAGGCTAGGCAAATCCTAATTTATGAACCTTTAATCTCTGTTTTCCGCAAATTACTAAACAAAAATTCTTTACATCTCTTATATGAAGCAAAAACTATATTAGATTATAAAAAAATCATAAAAAGAACTCAAGAAGACCTGATTATATTTATCCAAGAGATAAAAAATTATTCAGGAGAGCAGAAAAAACCAGATTATTTAATAGATGAATTAAAAGAAAAGCAGCATAGTCTGGCTAAATTACTCCTCTTAAGTAAGAAAGAAGCTTCTCTTGAATTAATTAGAATGATGACAATAGATGAAATTGCAATTACTCTAGCTTGGCTTTATACGCATCTCCTAGGTAAAATCAAGACAAAAGATCCTGAATATATCATTTACAGTCATACATGGATTGATGAATGGTTACTTGGAAGGATAATAAATGAAATTATATTAAATCTTCCAAAAAATCCAGAAAGATTGGTCATACAAAATCCAAGCAGTCTTGTAAAAGTCTTAATTACACATCAAAACTGGGAAAAGAATTCTCAGCCAATAAACTTAGTTGAAATTTTGAAAGATCCAGAAATACATTCTATAATTAAATTAAATCGATACCAAGAGAATTTATGGTTTAATCAAGAGGATTTTGAATTGTTAATAAGATTTCTTTGCATAATTGCCTTGATAAATCAGGTATGTCTACATAAAATTGAAGGTCTTCCCAATCCTAAAATAAAAGAGATTTTAGATATATTTAACATTTGGCAAGAAGCGCTTAATAAGTCAGAATTTAAACTAGAGAAATTACTTGAAGTTCTAGAAAGCCTCTAATTTTATACTTGGAAAAACAATACATTTCTATCTGTGATTTTAAATCTAGAATCTTATTTAGAAGATATATGTGGAGAAATCATAAATGAATATTCATATTTTTGATTTTTCTTTAGCTTATATTCTTCATGCAATACAGCAAGTGCTGGTAGATCTCCTCCTACTCCTTTTTGCTTTAAATCAATGTTTAAAGTAATAAATTGTCTTTGGGGTAATTCATGAACATATTTTGCTTTTTCTAAGTCCTCCATTGAGTATGGCCAGGCACTAAAATTTAAGAGGGTTCCACCAACATCCTCGATTTTAATTCCATTACCTAATTCATCTAAAATGGTTACCCAACGAACATCAATGCGGTTTCCATTTTCTTGAGGTCGTACATAATTATGGGGAAGATCTTTAATTGTTTTTCTATGAATTCCAATAGCTGCTCCTGTGTATCGATCAAGATACGCCTCATATGGTCCTCTCCCATACCAAGTGAAGTTCTGAAATTTTATTGGAATACGGGTTTGCATTCCAAATCTAATAAGATCTTTTTTTGGGGTAAAACTATTTTTAATGATAATAGAACCAGAATTACCTATTCTAATCATTGATCGATATTTAGTTTTTCCACCTGTGATTTTATAATTAAAATCAAAAGCAATTTCTTCATTACTAGATATTACTTTTGATTCACTTACTGTTCGATTTCTAGTTGCTTTTTTCCAGAATGTTGGATTTAATAGCCTAATTTTCTTTAGAATCGGTAGATACATAAAGATTCCTAATTCATTATCTGTTGGAGCTCTCCAAAAGTTGGGAAATAACTCGGAAATGAAAATTTCATTTCCATTAAAGGTAAAACGCTCAATAACACCAGTTTTTCTCCCAATTTCTAGCTTAAAGTTGGATCCTGAAATATAGAATCTATTTAGATCTTCTTTCATCTGTAAGGAGGGTAAAACTGGACTATTAATAAAAAATTCTTTTTTTAGCCGTTTTGGTGCCAATAAAAGTTGATCCCATGCAAGAATCTCTCCTTTCTTTCCCCAGATAAAATCTTTTTTCAATTTGAATACAATATTAAGAAAATATTCGTGATCCTGCTTAAATGTTAATGTTTGATAATTAATAGTATACTCTATCTTTACTTGAGGTAGAATTCCCAGATCAGGCAAATACCCCTCTAAAATCGTTATTCCATCTTCAATAATATACCAATAGCCTTCGAATAAATAATCTAGTGGAATAAAATAATATTTATTCTCGATAAGGAATTTTCCTTTGATTAAATCAATTGGATGAACTTTAACATTCTGAAAAACCTTTTTAACTTCATACAAAGCAGGATTTGGAGAACGATCTGGTCTAACGATACCATTAATACAAAAATTTCCATCATTAGGTTTGTCGCCAAAATATCCACCATAAACCCAAAATTCTCGTCCATCTTTCGATTTTTGTAGTATACCTTGATCTACAAAATCCCATATGAATCCACCTATGCAATTTGGGTATTTTTCAAATGCATCCATATATTTCTGAAAATTTCCTAGGCTATTTCCCATGGCATGTGCAAATTCACAAAGAACGAAGGGTTTATCACGATATTTGGCTGGTGCAAGTTTTTTTCCCAGAATTGGTGTCAATCTAGAAAACCAACCTCTCGGGATTCTCTTAAATTGACCAATAGCCTCTACTTCTTGAGGTGTTGAGTACATTGTACTAAAAACATCTGATAAGTCAAGATTTTGATCACTTTCATAATGAATGGGCCTTGTTTGGTCAATGGATAACGCGATTTGCTTCATTTTGTTATGTACAATTTTATTAAATCCTGATTCATTTCCAAGAGACCACATGATAATACACGAATGATTCTTATCACATTCTACCATCCGAACCATTCTATCAACTGCTGCCTTTTCAAAAATTAAAGGAATATCTCCTAAACCATGTGTTTCTACATTTGCCTCATCCATAACATAAATCCCAATTTTATCGCATAAATCATAAAAATAGCTAGATTTAGGGTAATGGCTAGTTCTTACAGCGTTAATATTATTCTGTTTCAGGATCAAAATATCCTCTAAAAGACGTCCTTTTGTAATCACATTTCCTGATACAGGGTCAAAATCATGATGATTAACACCTTTTAATTTAATTGAACACCCATTAATCAATAACTGAGCGTTTTTAATCTCTATTTTTCGAAAACCAAAGCTTGATGCATGTATATCATAAATATGTCCTTCAATATCCCTTAATATTAATAAAATTCTGTAAAGATTTGGTATTTCAGCTGACCATTTTTTAGGTTCAATTATTTTGCTCTGTAATAATATTTCCTCAGAGTTTTCAGCATCTAAATCAAGTATCTTTTCTATAATTAGAGTTTTTTCCATAAAAACTTCAATTTTAAGATTTTGGAATATATTAATGGTTGAATTGGTAATTTTCACACGAATATTCAGTAAAGCATCCTTATATGAATCAATCAACTCAGAATAGATGAAATAATCCTTTATACGGATTTTAGATATTGCATAAAGCATTACCTCGCGATATATACCACTCAGACGCCACATATCTTGTCCTTCAAGGTAACTACCATCAGACCAACGATAAACCTCCACTGCTAGTATATTTTCGTTTTCATTTCCCCATTTGAGGACTTTGGTGATATTAAATTCTGCGGGGGTCATGCTTCCTTGAGAATATCCAATGTATGTCCCATTTACCCATACATAAAAAGCAGATTTTACTCCTGCAAAATGAAGAATAACTTCTCTCTCAGACCAAACTGAAGGGACGGTAAATTTTTGAAGATATGAGCCTACAGGATTATAATTATGGTCAATATTTGGAAATTTTTTGGTTCTTACGGAATGTGGGTACTTTACATTAGTATAAATTGGAATTCCATATCCTTTCATTTGCCAATTTGCAGGAACATCTAATTTATCCCATTCTAAGGAATTATAATTAAGTTCAAAAAAATTTTGGGGACGTTTAGATGGATTTATCGCCCAATAAAAACGCCACTCCCC
>JAEOUE010000318.1 GCA_016839515.1 Candidatus Hodarchaeum mangrovi | reverse complement strand
TTCAAGATAATCCTTCTCTTGCTTGAGCATCTACAATCGGCTTTCTCAGGTCAAGATAGGCTGAGTAACATAAGGTGAAGGTATAACTTTAATTTGATCATAATAAGGCCTCCTATATCCTATGCCTCTCCAAAACCAACCTCGTCCTCGTCCTCGTCCTCCACCTGGTCCCCATCCTAATCCGAGGTCTCTTCCAAAGTTAACTCCCCTTGCATATCCTGGAGCATCATATCCCGCGCAATAGCCCAAACCTCTTCCTGTTAATGGTCCCATTGCACCAGGACCTGTTCTATCTCCTTTTGGCATATTATTTTCCTCTTTTGTTTGATTTTTTTTGAATAATTATTCTCTTTATATAATTATTATAAAATTAGCTATTTAAATATTATGAATAATTATTCGATATTCCATAATCTCGCATTTACAATCTATTTAATAATTATAAGAAAGAGTAAACAAAATTCAAAGGTTGAGGGCTGAATTTAAGAGATATTGCTAAAGTAAGATACAATATTCGAATTTATTATGAATATTGGTCTTATAAATTCTTTAAACTATAATACATAAATAAATTGTAATTATTTTATAAATGAGATAATCAATAATTAAAAATTAAATTAAAAAGAAGTAAATGCAAATTAAATTAGGAAGTTTTATGTCATGATACGATTTGTTCATTTCTTTAATTATTCAACAAAAGTTTCAATTGAGGACGGAGAAAAATGGTATTTAGATGAGCATGTTCCTCGAACTAAGAGATTACCCGGTTTGATCGGTTATTTTTCTTGGAGATCTATCGATCCCGGTATACCTTTTCCTCACCCTGCTGCGCCTACACCTTTTGATCAATTTATACGTAGGAGTGAATTGGTTTTCAAGGATATTAAAGCATGGCGGAATGCAATGGAGTTTGATCAAGATATCTGGATTGCCTCTGAGGAAGAAATGCCAGGTTTCCGGGAATTTGAATGTATGTTACTCGAAGAGGAACCCCAGTATGATCTCCTTAGAGATGCTCCTCCGCAACAATATAAATATATGACATTACCACTTTGGTGGCCAAATGGCAGACCTACTGTTGATTTAAACGCAAATATATTTATAGATTCATATTGTATTCAATACAACCCTAAATATCCGGAAGATATTGGTGAAGATTGGTATCTTGGTCATCATACTCGAGAAGGAAAACAGCTGCCAGGAATGAAACACTACAAAACATGGAAGACCGTTCATGTTTCTGACGATTTAAAGAACCCGTTTTTAAAAGTTAACAAATGGTATCGTCTTACCGAGCTGGGTATGAGCATTGAAGCATTCCATGCTACTATGGTAAACAAAGAAACACGGATAAGGTTTACACCATCTCCATTTGGTAATGTTATAGGCGGTTGGTTAAATATTGGGATTAAGTTAGAAGATGTGCAGGAATTTATAAAATAGCTAAAAAGTGAAGTAGAAATAAAAACTGATTTGATTATATCATTTTTCATGATCTTTAATCATTTACTCTTATAATTTAGCACTTAATCCTAATAGTATAACTATATTTCCTTTTATTCCTATAAAAGTTTTTAACAAAAATTATGAAAAAAGTTCGATACAGATATCAGCTGATAACCAAAAGAATTTTTCATAAAAGTCGACCGATCTCATTTTAAGACGACGATCCCATGTTAATCCACTAACATCATCTCCACCAGCTAAAATATATCCTAATCTTACATTTCTAAATTGAGCTACAGCAAATAACGCAGCTGCTTCCATTTCTACTATTATGGCTCCTTCAGCTTTTCTTCTTTGTATTTTTCCATAAGTTTCACGGAAAAATCCATCAGTTGTCCATGTTTTGCCAACCTGATACTTTATTTTTTTTTTTAAAAGAAAAGATTGCATTTTTTCTACTATTTCAGAATCAGCTTTAATTTCTCTGGAGGGAGGGATATAGTGATAAGAAGTACCTTCATCTCTTATTGCTGATGTTGGTATGATAAATTGGTTTGTTAATATTTCACTATCTAAAACACCACATGGTCCAATTACGATAAATTTTCTACATCCTAATGCGATAGCTAATTCCAAGTTTCCCGCGGCGAAAGGAGCACCTAATCCAGGAGTTATGACTGCTAATCTTTTTCCGTTATGTAATAAACCATAAAGTGTAATAGGGGGAGTTATTGTTGATTCAATTCGAGCAATTTCTTCCAAAAATCCTTCCTTACTTAGTTGTTGTATCACATGATAATAAAATGGAAATATACAAATTTCTGGTACTTCTTTTTTTTCTATAATTAAAGATGGATCTATAATCGCCTTTTTATTTGAATCAAATTCTAAAATAGGGTAATTTATTGATGACATAATTATCTTAAGACGTAATTTCAAAGTTTACTAAATATATTTAATCTGAAAGTTATTAAAAATTAATGAATATGGAAGATTTTAAATGAGGTCTTTAAACTCATTTTTTAGCATATAGGAGAATTCTCCATAGTTTAGATCGTAAATTAGATGAGTTAAATTTATCTGTAAATGACAGAAGGAACCTCAATTTCAATAACTGTATAGTTTTCACTGCTCCATGATTCAATTATTCCGGCCCAAACGGGACAGCTTTGGCTCCGAGGTCTTATATACACTTGAACCCAATCATGTGGGGCAATCATAACATGCCGTGATAATTCCATTTCCCAGAATTCTGATCGAAAAAGATAATGTTCTACGACCAAAATCTGAGGGGCATTATCAAAACTATCCCATATAATACTTTCGTTGATTCCGAATGATGGTTTATTAATAGATAGATACGAAATGAATTCATCTCTCATACCAACAACTTCAGAAATATTTTTTGCGAACCAATCTATCACTTCTACAATCGCAGAACCTTTTATCATCGCATTAGCATTACTAACTATAGCTTCAACTTCAATTATATTATTCAAGTGGGTTGAATTGGGATTAATGAACACTTCCAGAATTTTTTTATTAGGGTCATTATTCCATACTTTATATTCCAAATCAATTGTTTCATTTGTTTGCACTGTAATTGAAAGATTCTCTAATAGTCTAGAACTATAAATATTTATCTCTGCTACTAACCAAGCAGTGTGGTTTGGAAATGATTTAACGTAATTCGGGATGAAAGTGATGTTGGATTTATCCTTATTAACCGAAAGGAAGATAAATATTAAAGGAGCTAAAATTGAAGC
>JAEOUE010000040.1 GCA_016839515.1 Candidatus Hodarchaeum mangrovi | reverse complement strand
TTTGATTCCTCTTAATGTATTATTATTATTAGAAAGCCAAGAATTGACTGAAGGTTCTTTAAACGAACCTACTCAAATGATAAAGAGGATTTATGATCTTATGGAAAGGTTGTTGAAAGTAAAATAGTAAACTTTCCATTTTTTTTTATTTTTGAATGCATTAATTCTCTAGGAATCTTTCAATTTTTTTTCCTTTAGGTTAATGCAACAAGAAAATGAAATAGGAAAAGAATATACAATGATCAGAAAATAAAAATGAATAATTAAAAAATTAAGTTTATTGATTGATATGTATACAAAATAAATTTGAAAAAACAGAGATTTTTCTTTCAAATACTGTTGAAATAACATATTTTGAGATGTTAATTTTTCCAAATCTAAATTTTTTTATTACTTATTTATTTGACCTAGTATCGGGATTCTAATGTGTTCTTAAGTAAAATTGATGAAATTCAATTATTAATTCCAATTTTTGAAATTGGAATTGTTATCATATTTTCATTGGTTTTAGCTCGTGTCTTGGGAAAACGAGGGATACCTCAAGTGTTAGGGTTAATTTTTGCTGGTATTGGACTTCAATTTTTAGCTAAAAATATTGGATTTCCCACCCCTCCAACGGCTGAATTACATTATATTATAACTAATGGTGCATTAGGATTCATTGGTTTTTCGATTGGTGCTCATCTTGATTTGAGAAAGCTTCGAGAGGAATCCATAGGACTAACCTTAGTTCTAGTTGGTGAAGCTTTTGGAGCGTTTATTATTGTTATTTTTGCGATTGGTTTTTTTCTAGAAGATTGGATATTAGCTTTTCTTCTTGGTTCTATTGCTATGGCTACCGCTCCTGCCTCAACTTCTGCTGTAATTAGTGAATACCGTTCTGAAGGCCCACTTAGTCAGCTGATTCTTTTTATTATAGCTTTTGATGATATTTTAGCAATAATTTTCTTTAATGTATTTCTTAATTACTCAAAATCTTACTTTTTAGGCATTTCATTATCTTTACTAGAAACAATTTTGCCTATTATTCTTGAATTGGCAGGATCTCTAATATTAGGAATTTTTCTCGCGTTATTACTCTATCCATTTCATTTCGAAGGTGTTTCAGCAAGTCAATCTGCTGAATTTGTATTTCCTGCAATTCTAATCTGTATTGCTCTTGCTGGATTGCTTGACATAAGTATAATTTTAAGTTGTGTAATTTTCGGTCTTACTCTCTCAACAGTAGCTAGATGTGAGAATAAAGCATGTATTATGGGTGTTGAACGACTGTCTTCCCCTATTATTGCACTTTTTTTTATTTTAATTGGATTTGAAATGGATTTATCCCAATTAATAACTAATACTCTGCTCCTTATAATGATATACGTCTTCGCTAGAGCAACTGGAAAATTTATTGGGTCTTATACCACAGCACGCCTTGCTAAGATGCCAGAAAATGTTTTAAAAAACTTGCCCATTTCATTACTGACACAAGCTGGAGTAGCAGTAGGTTTAGCTGCATTAGCTTATTCTCAACTTTTAGAGATTGGGATCCCTTCAGCTATCATCACTGCAGTCCTTTTATTAGATGTAATTGCTGTTAGTGTGCTCATTACCGAAATAATAGGACCATTATTACTAAAATTTGCTTTAAAAAGAGCAAATGAGGTAAATGTCACTAAATCAGTAGAGAATGTAGACAGTGGTTGTGATTCTGATTAAGCAGAATTAAGAATAAAATTTGCTAATCGTTTACTAAATGCCATTAATACAGAAACTAATGGAGTTCCAAGAGAATTGGGAAGTATACTTGAATCACAAACAAATAAATTTGGAATTTTTGTTTGAAGATCTGCATCTACAACTTCACCGATCGCATTTGACCCTCCTGGATGTGCACCTCTAATGGTGCTAGAGAAAATTGTTTTAGGATCACCACCTGCTTCAAGAAGTACTTCTGAAGCTAATTGTTCTCCCTCATCTAATCGTGATAGATCTTGTTGTGAGAGTTTTTTTGAGATATTAAGGGAAAATCTTCCAAATCCAAGGGTACCATTCTTTTCATCTTGGATTTTTGTCATTATACCGACTAATCTAGGGTAATGCCTAAATTTAAAAACATTTAGAGGATTTTTCTGTAAAATCATTGTAACTAGGAATAACCCCCATGGATCAACAATAGGACTTTGCATAAATCCTTCATTATAAAATTCATATGTTCCTACCGCCATAGGTATATTATGGATTGTACTGAGGGCTTTATCTTGGACTTTTGAGTAAGTAAATACCAAAGGATCCATGAAAAAAGATTTACCTGCATTAGAAATTCCAGATTTTTGGAGAAGAATTGATGAATGTATACCTCCTGCTGATACGATTACTCTATCCGCTGTAATTATGTGTCCACGATGTGGTTTTACACCAAGTACAGAATTTTTATTCGATATTACACGATCTGCTTTCTTTTTTTGCAAAATTAGTCCGTCTTTTTTGGCATCTTCAATTAAAGTTCTTGCTGTGTATTTTGCATTCTTTTTACAACCCAACATACAAGAAGAACATCTAGGAATGCATTTTGTCTCATCAATAAATTTAGGCAACTTTTGCCAATGAAATCCAAGACGATTTCCTGCGTTAAGTAGATTAAGATTTCCTTCTCCAATAAGTTCATTTGACAAAAGAGTTGGCTTTAATTCTTTTTCAACACAATCTAGTTCATTCTCTAAAAAAATTCCCCATTCTTTAAAGGCATCTTTCGATGGTCTGCAATATGTACCTGCTGATATGACTGATGAACCTCCAACGGTTACTCCAGAAGCTACTAAATTATGTTCCTTTGTATATCGAAATCCTTTTCGATCAACTATTCTTAATACTGCTAAGTGGTTTCCTAAAAATTTGTGATAACCCCCTTTCTCTAGCAAAAGGACATTTTGTCCATGAAAGGTTAATTCTCGGGCTAGAAATGCACCAGATATACCCGAACCAATTATAATTGTATCATAATGCTGTGTCATCAAATTCCCTCAGGCTAGATTTCTTTTTGGATTACCTGTGTATTTTGCTTCAGAGGGAATAATGGTTCTTACTGGTCTTTGTGTGTATTCTTCGAGTATATGAGCTGTTAATCCTGCAATACGTGATATTGCAAAAAAAGCTTTCGCTGTACTAGCTTCAAAACCCATATCCGCCAAGATAGCTCCAATAGCTCCGTCTACGTTTAGTGGTAAGGATTTTTGTGACTGATAGCTGAGTTCTTTAGCGATTAATTGTGCTAAATTGACATAAACTCCACTAATTTTTTCCTGATCAGCAATTTTTAATAATTTCATTGTGCGTGGATCTTGTGTATGATAACGGTGACCAAATCCAGGAATGCGAATCTTTTGTTCTCGAGCTGCTTGTACCACTGTTGCTACGAGGTTTTGTAATGATTGATCATTTTTCTTTTTTTGGAGAGTTTCTTTTAGAAACTTAAAACATTTTTCTCCTGCTCCTCCATGATAATCTCCTATAGCTAAAATTCCAGTACCCATTGCTGTTGTTATTGGTACACCACAAGAAGCAACAGTTCTTGCAGCAACAGCACTCGGTGCAGTAACTCCATGATCTATTGATGAAACAAGAATAGCATCAATTACTTTTTCTTCTCTTAAAGAGGGTAATTCTCCTCTAATTATCAAAAAAATCCCAGAGGCAAATGTAATTGATCCGATAAGCTCGTCAAGTGGATATCCCCTTATCAAAAGTTCATTAGGAGTCACTTTAGTAATTTTTGTTTCCCATTCTTCTGTCATTTTTATACATCTTAATTTAAAATTGTTTGAAAAGTTTATATCAATACCTAGAAATTAATAAAAAAGTAAGCAAAAATTTTTTTGTTCACGTTCCTTATTAGTTCCTAAAATTTTTTTTTGAAAAGGAGGAAAAGTAAAATGATTGTTAACTCTTTAGGTCGTTCACTTCCCGAAAATCTTTTTGGAAAGAAAATTCGCCCTTATAGAGGGATCCATGAAAGTAAAATTCGTGGCAAACGTGTAGGTCCCTCTTATCAAAAATCAATCGTCACCAGAGATTCAAAACGTTTTTTTTATTCAATCGAGAGTTTGTTGTCTCATCTTTCATTAGTAAATGGAACAACAGTTTCGTTTCATCATGCCTTAAGGGAGGGAGATAATGTCATCCTTCCCATAATGAATGCAATATCTTCATTCGGACTAAAAAATATTACTTTAGCGTCCACTGCTCTCTTCTCTGTTCATACACCACTAAAGGAACATATTGAATCAGGGACTATCAGTCGTATAGAAGGATCTATTAATGGTCCTTTAGGAAAGTTAATATCTAATGGTACTTTAAATTTACCTGTTATTTTACGGTCTCACGGGGGTAGGGCACGCGCAATCCAAGAAGGAAGCCTTCATATAGATATTGCCTTTATTGCTGCTTCTTCTTGTGATTTAATTGGAAATTTAAATGGTATTGATGGAGTAAATGCATTTGGAAGTCTTGGGTATCCGCTAGACACAGATTCCCTCTATGCTGACATTGTGGTCGGAGTTACTGATTCGATATCTTCTGAACCTCTTGAACATATAAGTATACCTTCTAGTCGCGTTGATTATATATTGGAGGTTAATTCAATTGGAAACCCCAAGAAGATAACATCAGGAAGTTTAGACAGAAAGGTACCCGAAGAAAGATTAAAAATAGTTGAAAATGTTGTAGAAGTAATTAAGCTGTCAGAATACTTTAAAGACGGATTTAATTGGCAAGCAGGGGCTGGTGGAATGTCTTTAGCGGCTTCAAAATACCTTAAAGATCTCATGTTGGATTCTGAAGTTGAGGGAGGATATATTTTTGGAGGTATTGAAAAAAATTCTGTCGAAATGCTTCAAGAAGGGTTTTTTAAACGGATTTATGATGCACAATCATTTGATGTCATAGCCATTGAATCCCTACAATCTAATAAACATCATGTCGAAGTATCTATAGATCACGCATATAATCCATTTAATAAAGGTTGTATTGCAAATCATACCGATTTTTCTGTTTTAGGAGCTACTGAAGTTGATCTTAATTTTAATGTCAATGCAAATACTTTTAGTAATGGAAGATTAAATTCTGGAATTGGTGGGCATCAGGACGCTGCTCGGGCTAAAATAAGTATGATTGTAATTCCTATTGCAAGACGTGTTCCCACAATCGTGAAAAAAGTTACAACAGTTTCTACACCAGGGGATTCCATTGATGTAATTATAACTGAAGAAGGTGTTTCAATTAATCCACAAAGTTCTGTTCGACGAGAGAAACTTAAGAATGAGCTTGAAAAAGCCGGAATAAAATTGAGAAAAATAGAAGATCTTCATGCTGAATCAATTAGTTCAGCTCCTATTTGTGAGCTAAACCAAACCGATCAAATTTATGGTCTTATTGAATATCGAGATGGAACCCATCTTGATGTATTATATCAGATTGAGGAATAAGTTTTAAGAAAGATATTTTACAAATTCAACGGTAAAACCAAGTTTTTTGAGGTTTTCTAAGAAAATTAACGCCTCTTCATTAGCAGTAGTTTTAAAGCTCATGACAATTGAAGGAGTTAATTCCGCGATTACTGATTTTGTAAGTTTTTCAGCTCTAGAATTGGCTTCTGTTAATTTTCTTTGAATAATTTGATTTCTAATTTCACTTACTAGATCTATAAAACGAATATATGTAAATCCTAGGATTTCATTATCCAGTTCCTGTATATCTTGTTGAGATTGTATTTTTTCTCTTTTTAAAAAATCTTTTATTGAATCTCCAGTTTTTAGGGCATATTTAGCAATATTATCAACACTTTGCATCATATTTTCTGCTAAACCTTTTGGGTGTCCTTTTTTATCGAGTGAAATAATACTATAGGAGACTTGATAAAATTCAGGATCAAATATGACATTGTATCTAGGAGGGTATCCAATTTGATCCTTAATTAAACGATAAGCAAGCGAACCACCAGGAATAAAGGATAAGATTCCATGAAAAGCAGATTCAATTGCAACTACTTTAGCAACTTCTGCTAATCCTTGTATATTCTGTTTATTGATCCAAAAACACTTAGCATTTTTTTTAACCCTTCCCCCTATTAAGTAACCCTGATAAACGTCAAGGACACTTGGATCCTTGAATCCTAAATTTTTCTTAGCAAATTCTTCGATTTTCAATTAGAATGGTCCCCTTTT
>JAEOUE010000227.1 GCA_016839515.1 Candidatus Hodarchaeum mangrovi | reverse complement strand
TGATTCCTTTCACATTTACTTCCTTTATCAATCCTTCAGCTAGAAGAACCTTTAAATTTTTATATACTGTGGCTTTGGTTATTCTAGGCAATTTAGTTTTCACCGCTTTGTAAATTTCATCCGCTGTTGGATGATTGAGATTATCTTCTAGGAATTCCTCGATTGCCACTCTTTGATTGGTTATCTTAATTATAGATCAACTCTGAAATTGGATATAGTTCCCCTTCCTTATTAACATTTAAAAATTTAGAAAAAAAAAGAGAAAGGATGTAAATCTTCAGTGAAGGAACTTTGAAACATAAGGACTATTAACACCTGTGGGTCTTAGAAAATGGCCTGAGGGACCTTCACCTAAGAATTCAGTGAACCATGCTTCGTGTTCGATCTCTTCATGTAAGATTGCTAGCGCAAGGTCATAAGTGCGATGATCTTTTCCAGCAGTCATATTGCAAATTTCAGTGTAACCTCGGACAGCACATTGTTCAGCTTTTAATAAAACTTTGACAATTTCTTTAACATCAGAGATGTCTTTTGGTAAATATGCTGGAGGACAAGCTGAAACATCGTGAAATGCTTTCATATCCTCTGGTAATTTTCCACCAAGCTCATAGATACGGGGGACTAATGCTTCAAAGTGATTCCGATCTTCTATTCGAGCATCTTCTGCAATCTTCTTAAGACCTTCTCCATCAAATCCAATTAGATTTGTTCGTAAAATGGTATAATAGTAGTATGTGGTCAATTCTGCTGCAGCGTTCTTTACTAATAAATCCAGTAATTTATTGACGTCTACACCAGCTTTTTCCACCATTGTTCTAGCAACTTTTGCCGTCATTTTTTCCATATCCTTTTAATTTAGGTATTAGTTGGATTTAACTAAGCAACTAATAACAATTATTTCTTGATATTCATTATTTTTTAATAACAGCTCTCCGAAATTCTTAGTCGCAACTTTATAACCTAAATAATAATAATATTTTTTTCATTTAATTCTTTGAAAAAGAATTTTAGGAATTTTAAAAGAATTATTTAAAAAATGAGATGATTATTTTTGACTAAACATTTGGAATTAGTATTTCTTGGCACGTCTCCTTTAGCAATACCATTATTTTTTTGTCAGTGTCCAATCTGTGAATCTGCACGAAAACATCCTCAAGAACGAAGAACAAGAGCATCACTTGCTGTCATAGGAAAAGAATTGACTATTATTGATCCTGGGCCTGATTTGGAACAACAACTTGAAAGAGAAAAACTATGTCGACCTATTTGTAATATTTTGATCACTCATTGGCATTATGATCATATTGCAGGCTTAGGAACATTACGGGAGGTTAATAATCTAGCTAAATGGAAACCGATTGAGATTTATGTTCCAGAAGAAGTTGAATTTCATTTTAATCAGGAATTGGCTTATTTAAAACCAGCATTAAATATTCATAAGATTAAAGTTGGTGATAAGCTTAATCTACAAGACTTTTCTGTGGAAGTTATAAAAACTGAGCATATTGATCACAGTATAGGGTTTATTCTAACTAATAATAAACGAATTGCCTATCTTGTAGATACTACATATCCGTCGGAAGAAACAAGAAAAAAATTGAAAAATTTAGATATTATTATCATGGAAGCGACCGTAGATGAGTTAGTTACAACAATACCATGGCAAAATTTTTCATTAGATCAAGCTTTAGCATTTTGGGAAGAGCTCAAACCATTCAATAAGGAATGCATTTTTACTCATCTTTCAAACCATCGTTGGATCAATGGCAAATTATTGTCTGGTTTAACTATAGCAGAAAGAAAAAAGATTGAAAATGACAATCCAGGTGTAAGTTTCGCATATGATGGATTGAAAGTTCTCTTTTAATCTTATTTCATATCTAGAATTTCTTTCACTAGATTTATCTTTTTTTCCAACTCCCCTTGACGAGCAATCATAATTCTCTGAGCCTGTGGACTGCCTGCGCCATGAAGAGATTCGGTTCTATAACTTGGCGAAGTTAAACCCATTGCAAAGCTCTCAATAAAGCGAATTAATCGAAATCGGTCTTCAGTAGGAAGGATAGAGTTTGTAGAGAGATATTTTTCTAATAATTTTGAAGTATCAGGATTCTTTAAATCAGATTCAGAGGGTAAAGTGCAGATGATTCCTCCAGCAATATCCTCTGCAAGGCGAACAAGCTCATAAGGAAAGCGAGTAACATTCTGTTTATTGACATTGGCAAGAAGCATGTCCATCTCATAATTTCCTGCAGGGCGTTTAAATCCCTTGGCACTACATGCTACAGCAGAGCACCACAATGTTTCATTGAGATGAATCATTTCAATTAGTTTTTCTTTAATGTGTGAAGTATTGGCAACCCCAAGTGATTGAGCAGAGAGAGCTGCAGCTCCAATAAGAACATCACCCACCCCTGTTTTACAAGCATAGGATTGTCGATGATATCCCGCAAATCGATTCACTAATTCTCCGGTGAAGTCAATTTCCTTATTCATAAAGATATGCTGATGGGGGATAAAGCAATTATCAAAAATTACGAAAAGCTCTTGTCCGCCATATTTGAAATTCCCCACATCAATTTTTCCCTCTTCTAGTTTTCGTTTATCCGAAGCTTGACGTCCATAAATCATAGTAAGTCCTTTAACATTTGTGTCAATTCCAAAACTTACTGCATAATCTTCTTCTCCTTCTCTCATGGCGAGTGTAGGCATAACCAACGCACGATGCGAATTTAAAAAGCCTGTTTGATGAACTTTCGCTCCCCGTACGATAATGCCTTTATCATTTTCTTCTACTATATGTAGAAAAGCATCAGGATCTTGTTGGTCTTTTGGTCGTTTTCCCCTATCACCTTTTGGATCTGTCATGGATCCTGCTACAAATAAATCGTGTTTCTGAACCTCCTTCCAGTATTGTTTAAATCGCATATGATATTTTGTATCATATTTTTGGTCAATTTCATATGTTACACTATATAATGCATTTGCAGCATCATACCCTACACATCTCTGAAAGCAACAGGCTGTTTTTTGCCCCAATAATCGTTGCATTTCAACTTTCTTTAATAAATCCTCTATTGATTGATGTATACTTGTAAAACGATTTATAATTTCTCCTGTTAAATGCGACGTTGTAGTCATTATGTCTTTATATTCATCGATTAGTGCTAGTTCATAGATTTTTTTCGTAGTGGTGATACTTGGTTTTATTATCTGATAATACGGATGCTCCCAGAATCTTGATATCTTTTCCCCAAACATATATAAGTTTACTTCTCGTTTTATGCTTTCTTCATATTCTTCAGGTGTTTTTAATGGCAATTATTTTCACCAGGTGATTTTTAATCTGATTTGAACTCATTGATGTTTTTTTCCTATTAAATCTCTTAAATCATTTTGTTTATTCTCATCTATGGATTGATAGTTTTGTGATTTAAATTAGTATTGAAATCTATTAGTTCGGATCTCAATTCAAGGGCAAATCCCAGCTCATAAATTAAGAATAATAAGCAAATTACTCAGCAGGAATATTTAGACGGTTTCCTAAGGAATAATAATTATAATCTCCACCAGTGGCCCAAAGTATAGGGTTAACCTTTCTCATATCTAGTTTACCGTTATTCAGACATTCAGAATTAACATAGGAATTGATTACTTCACCTATAATCCCCTCATTACGACCATAGTCTATAACATCAGCGACTTTTAATTCCATGGTTACAGGACATTCTTGAATCATTGGTGCTGTTTTTAATTCACCATAAAAAATGGTAAATAACTTACTCTTGTCAATATCGCGTCCTGATTTGGTACCACATATATTTGTTTTATTTATAAGGTCTACTGATGGAATATTAATACTAAAAGTTTGATGTTCATGAATACCAATTCGTGTGTATCGTTTTTTATATAAACTGAAGAATGTATATTTTCCAAAGTCAAAGGGGGAGCTATATCCTATAACAAGGAAATTTGGTTTACTATTAACCAATGAACCAACTAAAATAATAGGTAAAGGACTTAGTAAATTTCCCTTAATAATTTCCTTCGATTTAGAAATCATCTATTGTTCCTCAAGAATATTCCTTTGGAATATATTTGAAAACATTTTGATTGTGGTAATGGTCAAAAAGAAATTAAATCCATTTACGAACCTTCTGTTTGTATTTCAAATATTCATCCCCAAAAATTCCTTCTAGTTTCCTCTCCTCAAAAGGAATATAAAATTTATCCATAATCAGTAGTAATACTACAGGAAAGACGAACGTGATTAAAGAACCAAGGAATATGGCTATACCCAAAAGAATAATAACACCACTTAGATAGATTGGGTTCCGACTAAAATTAAAAGGACCAGTTGTCACTAAATTTGTAGTAATAGCATTGAAATCAATTGTGGTGGTATTTTCCATCAGTACTCTTAAAGACCAGATATTTAATATTATTCCCAGAAGAAAAGGAGCAATCCCAACAAACTTAAATGGTTCATTAATTATTCTTATTATCGGTAGGATTAAATGAAATAAAAAAGGTAAAACAAAAAATATATTGAGATATTTTGGTGATATTTTTTTTTTCAATTGATCACCAAGAAGTGCTAATTCTCTCTGATTAAATAAAAACTTTAGAATTTGTTTGTATAAGAACATTTATTCAATTTATTTATTGTGACTCAAAAGCTTGATAATCAAACATTCAGAATTCTTAAATACTGAATCCAAGGGCCTACAGCTTCTTTATAACGGATTGCTAAGGACTCAATGATTTGAAATAAATGGGTCAAATCATGGACAACCCAGGTCGCCAGATGTTGCTGTAATGTGACTTCACCAAATTCAGGATGAATCCCCGTTTTAATAAGGTCATTATCGATTACAGATTCTTTTAAAATTTCAATATTCTTCTTTCGAAGGGTTTCGAATTGATCTAAACGTTCATCAATTCCTAAAGCCTTATCGAAGCCTTCCCGATTAAAAGGTGGAAACTTCTTTGACTCTTTTTTACCAAGGAATATTTTCATTCTTAGAATCCAGTCAGTTTGTTCTCCTGCAATAAGGTGACCAACAACATCAGAGGGAGAAAAAGCAGCATCATGTTTCTTAAAATTCAGCCAGTTTTTATTCAAACCTTCCATTAGCTCACGGAGCACTTTTGGAGTTCGTGATAGCAGTTCAATAGCCTCTTCTAAATCATATACCATACTTTATCACATCTTTTTGGAAAAGTAATTGAAAGTATAGATTTATGAATAAAATGATTATGGTAATTTTAATAAGAATGATTTTTTAATCTCTATTTCAACTAGTATTGAAGAAATTATCAAATTGGAGTAAATAATTTTTGCAGATATTGCATTTTCAAAAATTAAGCTTCAATAGACATTGTATAGGCATAAGGAAAAAGTTAGATATCAACACATAGTTATATTAAAATACTTGAAAAAACGTATTACTTTAATGGTAGTAAAATTTCAATGAGGTGGTAGAGGCTTGAGTAAAATCCGAATACCAAAGGGAGGGTCACTAATTCACATATTAATAGGAATTATTCTATTAAGTATATTTACTAGTGGATTCAAATCTGTACCTAAATACACTGAAAAAAGTATTAACACGAATTCAAATTTAAAGACTTTAAATAACTACCATGAAAATAGAGGTATTGAGAATATCTTTAAATGGACTATTATGGTTTATATGGCTGCTGATAATAATTTGGAAGAGGCAGGAGTGAATGATTTACAGGAAATGAAGGAGGCAAGAATTCAATCAAATATATGCGTGATAGTCGAGTTTGATGGATGGGATTCATGTTTAATACAAGAAACAGATGATTTAAGGTATAATAGGAGTCAACGATTTCGAATTCCAGGAGCGGGGGGAGATTTAATAAGCCTTGATGATGCCAGTGAAGAAAAGAATATGGGAGATCCGCAAACATTAAAGGATTTCATTGAATTCTCAATGAACCAATATCCAGCAGAATACTATTGCTTAATCATTTGGAATCATGGATTAGGATGGAAAACAGGAGTAGAGGAGTGGACAGATTTTACAAAGACTATAAGACAGCAAGAATTTCTCCCAAGTATTCTTGGGGAGATAGAAAAGACATGCTTTGGAAAACGAAAAAACGTATGCTGGGACGATAGATCTTTTGGAGACGCTCTAACAGAGAGTGAATTAAAATCAGCCCTTTCAACACTACCTGAAGCATTAGATGTGATCATATTTGATGCTTGTTTTATGGGTTGTATTGAAGTGGCATATGCAATCAGAGAATATGCTCAATTTATGGTAGCTTCCGAAGATTCAATTGGACTGTCAGGTTTTCATTATACTAGTTTTCTTGAGGAGCTAAGCGATCGGACAGCTAATAGTCAAATAGATCCAATTAATTATGACCCAAGACGGTGTGCAGAGATTATCGTGGAAGAATCTTATTCGAATATGCTCAAGCAAGCAGAGTTATCGATGGAGATAACACAATTGGGAGTGATTGATCTATCAAAAATACAAGGGTTAAGTAATGAGCTATCTAAATTGGCAGAGTTCATTAAAGGAATGTCAAGTGATAAATTAGAAGCAATGTGTGCAGAATTATCAACTATGGCCGAATTTGGACTCGCTGAACAAATAGACATATTAAAAGTGGTAGAAGTTACCAATCAAGTGAACAATGATATAATAGCAACACTGAAAGCCGATATAATGCAGCAAATGGAGCAGACATGTGTATATCAGCATTATAATACCTCACTTCTCACATCACCATCAGGATTGACAATTTATGCCCCTTGGAGTCCAGAATTATGGGTCTCAGATTATTCCCAATTATCAGCATTTAGCACTGATTCGGGGTGGGTAGATGCTATTTCCATAATGAATAAGGCGAGTGAACCAATAGATTATTCGGATATTGTTATTTCACATGAGAATCCAAGTATAACAAAGAGAATTGAAGAAAATGAACTTGTGCCTATAATTACTTCAGTCCACTGGAATGAGAAGATAACGTTAAAATTAAGAGGGCCTTCCTATACAGATTTTGATTTATTTATGTTTGATAGTAAATTAAATCTAATTGGTGAATCCTATGGAGAAAGTTATCCAGAAACAATTTCATACAAGGCTACCGATGGTTCACAAGGAATTCTTGTGATTGTTTATGCATATAAAGGTCTAGGAAATTTTAATCTCGATGCAACGTTTTCTACATCTGATGCATTGGTTGAATTTATTGGATGTGCTGGTATGTTTGTTACAGATATTGATAATAATTCAAAAATTGATAACATTCAATTAGTTCTAGCATTTGATAGCCCTGACTCTGATTTCGTGAAATTTCATCTAAAAGTGGTGGATCACCCGAGTTCGTTTATTCTAGAATGGAATCAATCCTTTATTGAAGGATAAGAAATAATTGTATTAGATCTACCTGTTGAATATTTATATACATATATTGAATCGTTAATCCCCTCCCATAGATGGGAATGTTTTCCAGAGCTCATAATTCTCAAACCATTAAATTGGCAAAATAATTTTAGCTTAAATCCATTAACTTACTTAATTAAGCTCTCAGACTTAGAAAAACCTATTGATTCTAATATAAGTGTGATTCCAGGGCAAATAATTAAAGTCAAACCCCTTAATCCTCCACAAACTTCCACCCCAATAATTGATGATAACATATATGAATTTTTTGTAATAATACTGTTTTCTTTGGCAATTGCAGGTGGTCTAAGTTATTTTTTTATAAACAGGCGACTTAAAACGGCTTATAGGAAAGTAGAACCAACCCAATATGCATTTACAGCTGTAGAAAAGGTTACTGAAACTCAATTATTAGCTGTATGTCCAAAATGTGGAATTATGTATCACATTACAATGAAAACACAAATATGCCCAACTTGTCAGGTTAAGCTTCAGGCAATAATTCGATGAATTTCGTTTATATTCATATAATATGGTGCTATTTTAATCTATTATTGCAGATTTCTTGGGAATTTTAAGGATTTTTTCAGAAAATGTTTAAAAAGATCATTGAAATTTTTGTTTTTATACGACTAGACATAACTTCCGATCTTTTTTTGATTTTTCTAACATTCTTTCATTTAATTAATTTTACCTCAAAGTATTCTAATTAAATCAATATTATTTATCAGTTTTTAAAACCTAAAATTTCATGTTTTGAGATTAAAATCAAAAAAATTATTAGGTTTCGGATAAACAGATCAATTTTTAGTTAACTCTATATAATATTACTCCATTTTCCTTTCAGCACTATCCATGACTATAAATATGGATTTTATGAATATCCAGATTATAATAATATATAAACCAAAATTATTATAGGTAAAAAATTCCTTTTTACCTTATCCATTTATCTCAAATTTTGATCACATGTCTTGATGGTGATCACACATGTCTTACAATATCACTGAATTAACGAAAGAATATAGTATGGGTGAGTTGAAAGTCCCTGCATTAAAGGGAGTTACTCTTGAACTTGCACAAGGAGAGTTCATTGCAGTCTTGGGTCCCTCTGGTTCTGGGAAAACAACCCTTCTGAATATTCTGGGGGGTATTGATAGACCTACCTCAGGGAAACTGATTTTCGATGGAGTTGATCTAACAGGTTTGAAAGAAAAAGAATTAACCCAATTTAGACGGTTGAATGTTGGATTTATTTTCCAGTTCTATAACCTAGTTCCTAGTTTAACCGCATTTGAAAATGTTGAGCTTACTGCTCGTCTTACAAATCCTATAAAGGAGGCCCGTCAGAAAGTCAAATTGCTCCTCACAGAAGTCGGTCTTCAAGATCAAATGATGAAATTTCCAGGTCAATTGTCTGGTGGAGAACAACAACGCGTGTCAATTGCTCGTGCACTAGCAAAGAATCCTAAAATTCTTCTTGCTGATGAGCCAACAGGATCTATTGATAGTATTACTACTGGGAAGATTTTGAGGCTGTTTCAGAAGATTAACCAAGATTTTGATATGATTATTGTTTTTGTAACACATAATGTGGGTATTTCTTATCTTGCAGATCGGACTATTTATCTACGTGATGGCCAGCTATTTGGTACTTCTAGTTATGACCCATTGAAAGAAAAGGAATTTTGGACACAACTAACCACGCCACCAGTAATTGATGAGATCTGAGGAGGTGCGAAATCCTATGAATTTATTTTTCCTAAAATCCCTCAGAGATATTCGTAACAGAAAATTACGTTCTCTCCCAATTCTCTTAATCATTATTATTGGTGGAGTAATATGTATCCTTTATTCATCCCTTTATCTAAATTGGATGGAGATTGAAGAAAGTTCATGGAATGGTTTACACTACCATCATCTTTTATTAACAGTCAAACCATCAAATTCATCTTATCTGGAAAGTATCATCACTACTACATTATCAGAAACAGGGATCGAGGCTCAATATGAACTGAGATCATTTTTGGAGACACAAGCATTTTCTGATATGTCAGAGAGTCCTGTTACAGTTCAATTTTATGGTATTCGGAACCAAGAATTACTGGTGGATAATTTATATTATCATTCAAATTATATTACCCGATTGTATGATTCAGCAGTTCCAAATCAAGTAGTTGTTGATCAAATTACCGCTCAAAAGCAGAATTGGGAACTTGGGAGTAATTTATCAATTATTACCTCTATAGGGTTGTTAAATACCACAATAGTCGCTTATGTTGAGTCTCCTGAGTTCTTAATGGAACCAGGATTGGTTACTGAATTTTATGGTGGATGGGATGGGCCAGTAATTTGGATGAGAAGGAGTGATTTAACTAGTCACCTAAATAGCAGTCAACATATAAACCAAGCAGCGTTTTATCTCCCTGATCCTACACAGAAGAACCGCTTACTTGAGAATATTTTAACACAGATTGGTGTTGATTCTGTGTTACAGATTAATGGAAGGGATAGTTTCTTAAGTGCTATCGCACCGACATTTTCTGGAATGGCCATAATTTTTATTTGTTTATTCAGTGGGGTTGCTGCAATAATGATATTGATTGTTCTTAAACGAGTAATTGAGGAAGAATTGAGTGTCCTAGCTCTGTTCAAATCACTTGGTTTTACTAATAATGAAGTTATATCAGGGGCATTTTTCTATTCGTTAATAATTGGAGGTATCGGTGCTGTTCTTGGAGGTTTTCTTGGGTTCATTCTGGGGAGTTCTCTTGGAGGTATGTATATTGAAATGGCAGGAATAAAGAGACTTCCTACATCTTCTGGGGTCGCAACAGGGTATTTAATAATCCCTGTAATAGGTTATATCGTTTTTGTTTTAATTTTTATAATCTTGGGGGCTTTTCTTGCTTCACGAAGGCTAATTAATCTTTCGCCTATTGAAGCATTTCGACCACTTGCATCTTTACGTTCTGGTCATAAATCAATTGTCGAATTATTAATCCTGAAAGTTAATAAAACCCTTTCACCTCTTTCTAAATTTTCACTCAGATCTATTTTTCAAGAAAAGCGAAAAGCCTCCTTCATTATTTTAGGTCTTGTATTGGCGACTTCTTTATCGTTTTTCGGAGCCACTACTGGCATTAGTTTTCTCTCAAATATGGAAAAAAGCTTTGATTATTATCAGACATGGGATGCTCAGGTATTTCTTAGTTCATATCAGAATGAGACTGAAATCTTTCAATTGGTTAAGGATATTGAGCTTGAGGAATATGAATCTTTTATTTCAGCTCCAATACGACTGAAAAACGACTTAACACAAATCTATAATGTAATTGGGCTTCAACCAGGAACAAAAATGAGAAACTTTGATGAGGGAGGAGTTCCTCTCAACCAAGAAATTATTATTTCAAAAGACTTAGCCATTAAATTTAATCTCAAAAAAGGGGATGATCTTTATTTATATGATCCATTAGCACATGAATATACTTTTAGAATCGCCAGTATCCTTAATGAAATGACAGGATCAGCGTTATACATATCTATCTCTACAGCCAGATCATTGTTGTACTTAAATACGTCTGAAGCAAATGGCATCTTTATCCAAAGCAAAAATTCGTCATCTATAAAAGCGGTCCTTGAAAATCATCCGCTTATTACAAAATTGGTCTTGAAAAGTGATTTAGAAAAATCATTCAAAGAAATAGGTCAAATAGGTATCGGTGCGTTTCTTTTTGGTGCTACAGGAGCAGCATTAGTGCTTGGTGTTTCAATCACAGTCACTACGGTTTCAATTTCAATATCAGAGCGAAAACATGATTTTGTGAATTTTAGAGCACTTGGATTTTCAAATAAAGAGATATTCTTGACTGTTTTCTATGAACTAGTGCTTGTTGGAATAATTGGTTTGTTCATTGGCCATTTTACGGGATTTTGGATCACTAATGCTCTTTTTAATTGGGCTGCTGATTTTGGTGTTGTTTTTGTGATAGAGATTTCCCCATTAAATTCAATAGCACCAGTCATCACTGTTGGACTTGGAATAGTTATTGCAACTTATTTGTCGTTGCGTTCTCTCTTTCATACTACTATCTCAGAAGAGACTGTTAGCCGATTAATCGGCTAATTTTTTTTATCCAAAAAATTTTTTAACACAATTGGGGCAAAGAGTCACTGTACCCAACTCAGCACGATCAATTTCATGGGCATGTATTGTACAAATTAGGTTTTTACAGGTAAAACAAGGCATTTTGGCAATGTTAGTATGACAGATAAAACAAATTTCCTTTTCTGCCGATCCCACTGATCCTAATGATGGAGAAATTCGTTCTTCAATCGATTGGAAGATATTTTCTAAGATATTCAGGTTATGTAGGGAGTTTCGGAATGTCTGCCATGTTTCAAGTGTAAGATTTCTCTTTCTCCACCCTTGTAGAAATTTAGCTAATTTTTTTTGGTTTTGTACGGGTTCAAGGAGTTTATCAGTGTGAATCAGTGCTGAATGAGTTATAAATGTTTGTTTTATTCCATTAATAGATAAAGGCAACTCGAAAATTAAACCAGCATTTTTCATTATTTCTAAATGATGGTTTAAACTGGCCCGTTTCAGATCAAATTTTAAAGATAACTCATTTTTTGGTACAAAGTAATTTGTAAGAACATACTCATAAATTTCTCTTCGCCGTTGGTTATCTAATGCTTCAAAAATATTAGCATATTCTTCCAGTGGCAATTCACAGTAATCTCCTTATCTTATACAAATCGTACTTAAAACAAATGTTTTTGAGGTGTAAGGTATTGTAAAAATAAATGTATTTGGGAAGACTCATTATATTAAAATTTCAGATGAATCATCATTCCTTTTCAATTGAAATGACGCTTAAATGCTTATTTAAACAATTGATATTGAAATTTCTCTTGAAAATCAAATATTTACACGAAAATAGGTTTTTTCAAAACAATTAGTAATTAAATTCTTATTTCTCCCTAAAGTACTTAAAAATGGGAAAATATTTGCCAAACATAAGTTTTACGAAGGAATAAAATGGTAAATTTTTTCATTTTTTGTTTAGTAACTATATCAATTTTTGGTTTTGCTGCTCTAGCTGGTGCAGTGGGTATTGGGGGTGGAGGATTTTTTACACCTATTTTAATGCTCATTGGAGGACTATCAATTTTCGAAGCAATCCCTATAGCTAGCGTGTGTATTTTTGGGGTTGGTTTAGCTTCTACATTAGTTAATATGAAAAATCATACTATTAATTACAGACTTGGATTAATTCTTGAACCAATTACTATTCTTGGTACTATTCTTGGTGTTCAGTTGCACCTGATTGCTTCTGAGGGAATTATTTTTTCCGTTTTTCTAATAATAATGTGTATTTTGACTTATCACAGTTATCTACATGCTAGAACTGTTAAAAACTCCTCTTTAAATAACAATTCTAGAATAAATTTTAATGATAATTCTAATCTTCCATTCCCTAAGCTCATTCTTGGAATGATCGGTTCTTTCACCGCTGGTTTTATTTCAGCTCTTATTGGTATTGGTGGAGGATTAATTAAGGTTCCGATGCTGAATGATTTAGGCATGTCTTCCGTAATTGCTAGTGGTACGGGAAGTTTTATGGTTACCTTTACTTCTTTTTCTACTTCAATTCAATTTTTAGTTTTACAACGTTTAGAATTACAGGTGGGAATTCTATTCTTTATCATTGGTTTTTTTGCGTCTTTTATCGGAACTAGCCTCTCTCGTGCAATTAAACGTCCAGAAGCTCTCCTTTATTTTTTAACTTTAGCAATTGGAATTTCTACTGTGCTTGTTTTTCTTCAATGGATAATTTTATAGCGATTTCCTTAATTTGTATCAATTGAAAATAAGGGTTTAGCTATTGATTCATCCAATTTACTAAGAAAATATATTATGTTTATTTTAGATCTTGAAGTATTATCAGTTGTAATTACCAATAGTCTTCTCGTTTTATTCATATTATACTCCAAATATATCGTATTTGTTGGAGAAAAATAATCTTGTCTAAGGAGCTATAAAATTTCTGATGAAATATCACTCTTTTCTATTTTAAACGACGTCTGAATGCTTATTCAAATGAAAATTGTTGAGATTCAACGTGAAAAAGTATCAAAGTTCCTTTATTTTGTTTTAACTGATTTAATTGATGAATTCTCTCCCATAAGACAAATAAAGGTTGAACTATTTCCCTAATTTCGGTTTTTTCAATATTAAGAGGATTAAATTTGATGAATTAAGAAGCATATTATTTCTCACGAAAATACTTAAAAACTGGAAAATATTTCTCAGTAAAAATTTCATGAAGGAATAAAATGGAAGACATTTTAATTTATCTTTTGGTAATTACTTTAATTCTTAGTTTTGCTGCTTTAGCTGGTGCAGTGGGTATTGGTGGTGGAGGATTTTATACTCCCATTTTAATGATTATTGGAGGATTTTCTATTTTCGAAGCAATCCCTATAGCTAGTGCATGTATTTTTGGGGTTGGCTTGGCTTCTACATTAGTTAATATGAAAAATCATACTATTAATTACAGACTTGGATTAATTCTTGAACCAATTAGTGTTTTTGGTACTATTCTTGGTGTTCAGTTACACTTGGTTGCATCTGAAGAAGTTATTTTTTCTATTTTTATAATAATTATGTTCATTTTGACTTATCGCAGTTATTTACGGGCTAAAACTGTAAAAAATGCAACTGCAGATAATAAATCCATTGGAGCTTTTGGTGTTAATTCTAATCTTCCAGTTTCTAGACTCATTATCGGAATGATTTGTTCTTTTAGTATTGGTATCATTTCTGCTCTTGTTGGGATGGGGGGAGGAGTAATTAAAGTTCCAATGCTGAATGAGCTTGGATTATCATCTGTAATTGCTAGTGGTACGGGAAGTTTTATGGTTGCATGTACCTCATTTTCTACTGCTGTTCAGTTTTTGGTTTTTCAACGCTTAGAATTTCAGGTAGGAATTCTATTCTTTTTAATTGGCTTTTCTGGATCTTTTATTGGGACTAGTTTCTCTCGTTCTTTAAAAAATCCGGAAGCACTTCATTATTTTTTAACTCTAGCAATTGGAACTTCTACTATACTAATTTTTCTTCGATGGATATTATTCTAAGGGTTCTTATTACTAATTATCATCCAGATCATGATATTTCATGGCTTATCAATTAAAAAAAAGTTCAATTCATGACATTAGTGATAGAATTGGGAAAGTAATAAAATTTTAAAATAGAAGGAATGAGAATCATCTATCTAATGAGTTATAGGCTGTCAGAATATTTTCCGGGGGAACATCAGCTAAGATATTATGTGCCATGGCAAAAATATAGCCTGTAGAGTCACTTCCTAACTCATTGGTGACTCGTTTAATTTCATTTGTTATTTCTTGAAAAGTTCCATATGGTAAGGTATATTGAATATCTACTCCTCCATGAAAACATATTTTCTCCCCATAATTCTCTTTTAGAAGGCTATGATTCATACAAGGTTGCATTGGATTGAGAATATCAAATCCGAGTTCAATTAAGTCAGGGATTATCGTATGAATCATCCCGCAGGAGTGTAACTGGATTTTAACACCTTTATTAATTTTTTTAATTGTCTCAATTAGTATCTTTACCCTAGGTTTTATCAAATTCCGCCACATATTTGGATGCATCATCAATCGATCTTGATTTCCATAATCATCCCCGTAAATAAGAATATCTACATATTCTCCCAAATTATCCAGATACATTTCGACGATTTCCTGCTGGTTTACCAAAGCAAGATCAAGTAATTCTTCAATAAAGTCTCTATTGTTGTAAAGATCATGAAGAAATTGCTCATTTCCTCGAAGCCATGTTGCTTGCTCTTGAATCCCTCCTGATAAAGGATCTGCTACAATTGCATATTCTGTTTCTTTTTTATGATTTTTTGCTTCTCTTTCACACCCACTAAACCATTCTTCAGTGGGTTTTGGCCATCGATAATTATGAAGATCCTGCAATGATGCTTTTGCTAATGGAAAAGAAACACTTTCATAATAAAGTATGGGGTATTCCATTATTCCAATTTTCTGATATTTAACCCCATATGGATCGATGAAGGTATCTGTATCTATTATTTTTGATTTCTGGCCCTTTGCTCGTACATGTCGTGTATCAATCTTGAATTTCTTTAAAATAGATTCCTCAATCTGTGCTAATTGCTGAATGGTATCGGAAATTTGAATGTCTGTTACAGGAAGATTTAGAATCTTTAATAATTTTACATAAGCAATCTTTGGAATTCCTGAAACTAAACCTCCTAGATCCCGTGGAAAACGATCAATTTCTTTGTGTTCAACTGCATTTAGCACTCGATTTCTTGGTTGCATTTATAATGTCCTCTGGAATGATTATACCGTAATCTTCGTTATTTTTTTACCAATTTGTTTCGTTAAATGCCTGAAAACTATTGAAAGATTGTCATTGGTTAGAATTTTTATTTTTCTTTTGATTTTTTAACTCTAAGAATACCAGCGAGATTATTATATAGGTATTCTCTAACCCATAGGAAGAAGAACCTATGTGATCAGAAAAGGAAAAACCCATTGATTAAAGGGACTTTGGAAGAATTTTCAGATGACAATGCCTACTCCTCGTCGATCAACAATAATTGTCTTATTAATTGGAGCTTTTGGTTCATTAGCTCTCAGTTTGGCGTGTGTGATAGATTGGATTAAGAAAATAGAACTAGAAATGAATTATACGCTTAATCTCTTCTATCATCCCATTATGGGTTTTTTTGGACTTTTATTTCTTGGACTTTTCTTATTTTTAGTAAGAGAGCGTTGGGGGTCTGGCCGATTTACGATTCTTCAGTCAGAAGTAGCACAGTATCGATATTTTATCTTTCTCTTTAGTTTCTCTACAGCTGTTTTGTCATTCCTTGGTTTATTCTTTATCAATTCACCTTTATTAATACAAGAGACTAGTTTAGGTTCAATAAACTTCATTACACTTCTTTTTCATATTTTATTTGCCTTTTTAATTGCATTATGTTTGTTAATATTTTTAATCCCATTTTTTTATAAAATATATTTGGAAAATCGCCCCCGTACTCGTGTTGTCACTATCTTAATGGTAATAATTGTACTTTCACTCGGGTTATTAACAGTACTTCTAGGAAGAGTATTGGGGCTCCTAGCAAAGTAATCATTAAATGAAGGAAAGTATTATGACTTCTAAACCTTTTGAAACATATATTTTAGAAGCTCGGGAACAAATTAATAAGTACTTTAAGCATTCTGAAGACTCTCCTCTCACAAAAGATCAAAAAAAGGTTTTCCAAGGGCTAGATTATTATCCAGTTAATGAGGAATATCATTTTATATCAAAACTGCATCGATTTGACCATCCACATGAAATCATAATGGAAGCGTCTAAGGGGGATGAAAGGAAATATATCCGCCTTGGATATTTTGAATTTCAAGTGCAAGGGAAGACTTTTCAATTAACTGCATTCAAATTACCAGACTCAGAATACATTCTTGTTCCATTTAAGGATGCCACCACTGGAATAGACACTTATGGAGGTGGAAGATATCTTAATATTGATCCAGTAGGCTCCGATTTATATAAATTGGATTTTAATATGGCCTATAACCCATTTTGTGCATATAATCCTAAATATAGTTGTATTTTAGTTCCTTCAGAGAATATTTTGTCTATTCCCATTCCTGTAGGACAAAAGAAATTTCTTAAAGGTTAAATTACCTTAAATTAGTATAAAATGTTATATAAACACATTTCTCTTATTTGCAGGTCACTATCCTTGTATTTTTAGATTATATTCAAAGTATAATATCAAAAAAGCATATAATTTTTGTGAAAGGGATTCTAAAACTTTATATTAGAAGGATGTTTCTGAATTATCCCGCTCTTATTGAGGAAGAATGGAAAAAATGTCTCGTACTCTTGTTCGTCATAAACCTGCACCCCTATGTGACCGATGTATAGCGTATGTTATCGATGGTTTTTTGTCTGGCTGTGGTCTCGCTTGTATTTTATACCCCTGTTGGAAGGATGGGATACGTGATGGAAGATCCTTTGGTAAAGGAATGATGGGACTCCGTGTTGTCAAATATGGTACACGTCAGAGTGCAACAGTTACAGACTCGTGTGTACGATTCTGTTGTGACTGGTGTCCCTGTCTACTCTGTGTTACAGGAGACCGTAGACATCTTGGTGATTATGTTGCAGGTACCATGGTTATTAAAGATAGATGAGAGATTAGAAATCACTAAATTTCTTTAAATTCTTAAATTATCGTTGATCGAGTTGGTCAGGAGGAAGAGAAAAAGGATCTTTGACTCCTCCAAGATGGATTTGGGTTCGTACTAATTCTTCTCGTTCCGCATAAATTTGGTAACCACTACAATAAGGTCGGGTGGGGTATTCCCTACATTGCTGGCATACCTGTTCATTTTGATCCGCACGTCGTTTATTTAGGTATAAATAACCAAGAACAAAGTTAATTAGAATCCATACCTTAATTAAAAGATTGGGACCGAATATTAATAGAAGAAATGCGATGGTAAAGGACATTCCTAATAGAAATCGGCTTAAATCTTTCATTTTTCGGTTTTTAACTAGAAAAGTTGTTATTATTGTGGGAATAATTAAGAGATATAATAAAACTCCAATTTGAACATCGGATGAAAGTGATACCACATCAAAAAGGTTTTCTAAAACGATTATTAAAAATGCAACAAATATTCCTAAGTATTGCATTGTACAACCACGACAAATTTTATTTCTTTTAAAATAATAGACATGAGAATTAAAATTTTCGCATAAAGGATGATGAGACAGACGATACGGACCAAGGATTCGCCTTGAAAGGTTTTTATGGGAAGTCATGATTTATCACGAAGAAATACAACAAATTCATCATTTCTTTTAGTTAAATTCAGTCGATCTACTTCAGATAAAATAGGGTTTTGTATTACTGGAGGAATTGGTAGACTGTCCCCTATCTTTGCTGATTTTTGCCATAATTCTTTACTTCTATTCTCTTCACCATTCAAAAAGATAATGAAACACAATTGATAGGTATATTGCATTTCTCTTATCCTATCTTTTATTTTTTTAAAAATAGGGAGTATTTTTTCTGTGAGGATGGGGAGGGCTAATAAATTTTCTCCATTCTGGATTAAGATTGAAATATAGTTATCTTCAAGCGTAATGAGTTCTTCATATTCTTTGGATTTGAGAAATTGGTCATGAATTTGGTTTAATAGTGTCAATGACTTATTATATTGTTTGAGATGTAGATGGGTTATTCCAATATTCCCTTTTGTTGCAAGAATACTTCCCATATCAGGTGGAGTTGTTTTTTCAAGTGCTTTTAATACCGATTTAAAATGAGAGAGCGCTTCTAAATATTTCTGCTGTTCTAGAGTAAATCGTCCTAGATAATCATGAGAAATAATCTCTCCTTTGGTACTTAGATTTTCTAGTGTTAAAATTTCCTCATACACTTCTAGAGCTTCCTCAGATTGATTTTGAAGCTCATGACACTCACCAAGATCTAAAAGAACTACTTCATTTAATGGATCTAGATCACGAACCTTCTTTAAGGTCCTGATAGCATTCGGAAAAGCTTGTTGGAACTTTTGAATACGGGCTCGGGTCATTAAAACTGTTTTAATTCCAATTTTATGGTCTTGAGATTCATAAAGAGTTAAAGCAGCACGATTATGTTCTTCAGATTTTTTTAGATCCCTCCTAACATAGAAAGCTTCACTCAAATTTAAATTAACAGCTGCTAAGCTTGGTTTATCCCCGAGTTGCTCAAATATAGTGTATGATTTTGTTAGATATTCGATTGCGTTATCAATTTCCCCCTGTTGATATTCTAGAGAGCCTAGATTTAAATAAGAGCTAGCTATACTTCCTTTGTCATTATACTTAATTGCGAGGTTTAATGCCTTCTCATGATAATTTTTGGCTTTCTTGAAATGTTCCGTAAGGATATAAACATTACCAATATTATGAAAGACTTTAGCTAAACCATGGTCGTTTTTAGTCTTTTTAAAAGTGATAAATGCATTTGTATAATGAGATAAGGCTTCTTCATATCTTTGATGAATACGATAAATCTTTCCTAGTAAATTTTCAAGATTTCCTTTAAGATTAAGGTCATTAATTGAAGGAAGACTGTTTAGTGCGTCTTCAGCTGTCTGAAGAGCCTTTGTAAACTCTCGGTTTTCATAATACGCTTCAGCTAAATGATATTTTAGAAAGTTTTGTGCATAAATCGATGTAGGAGAACTAAGTGTATCAATTAAGAAATTGATTAAAGCAGAAAATTCTCCTCGTTCAGTAAATTCGCTAATCTGTCTGTATATGTTTATCATTTACTTCATTGAAATTCCATGGTGATAACAATTAATATTTTTCGTCATCACAGACCGAGAATATCAAGCAATGTGTTTATACAGAATTTTTTAGATATGATTTTTGAGTAAAAATAATTGAAGTAATCTTGGTAAAGGAGTCATAAAAGACACTATTTGAGATTTTTAAGAAGATTTCCTAAATGTCCTATCCCTTTATATATCAACTCTGGAGGAAGTAACGAATAACCTAATCGCATTGTATTGAGCTGGGGAACCGAAGCAAAAAGTTTACCATCTTCATGTAGATCTAATCCCTTCAATGGAAAAAATGCTTTACCTGGGACATAGGAAATATCGTTTTTAAGTGCTATTTCAATGAATGTAGCACTATTAAAAGTGGAATTTGCTGATTCGAACCATACAAAAAATCCACCTGTAGGATTGCTAAATTTTCCCTCAAGATTTTCATTACAAGCCTGAAGCATTGCGTCTCTTCGTTGTTGGTATTCATTCCTAATACTGGGGAGAGCTTGATCAATAAATCCTGAATAATACTTGGTGAGAATAGCTTGAACCCATTCAGAAGAACATAAATCATAAATTCCTTTGGCCTTTATAATTTCATCACGAATTGAGGATGGAAAAATACTGTAACCAATTCGAAAAGCTGCTGCTTCTTTCGTTGTTGTTGAAATGTATACAATTCGTTCGTTATCAGGATCAAAACGTTTCATAGGGGAAAGATTTGTTGAGTCAAATTGTATTTCTTTATAGGCCATATCTTCAACGAGGAGAAAGTCATATTCAAAAGCATAATCAATTATTGCTCTTTTTCGCCTTTCTGGAAGAGTAGTTCCCTTTGGATTATCAGAATAAGGGACTAAATACAACATTTTTGGTTTATGACCATTTTTTTTACACGCACGGAAGGCCAAAGGGATAAATTCCGGGATTATCCCTTCAAAGTCCGATGGGATGGTTAAAATTTGCCCCTTGAGCTTTTCCGCTGGTTGAAGAAACCCTAAATAAGTTGGACGCGTAGTAAGAATAATATCCCCAGGGGATAGGATGATATCGCATAATCCATACAAAGCTTGTTGAGAACCATTCGTTAAAACAACATCATTCTCTGAAATATTCTTTAATCCATCTCTTTGTTTCAAGCGATTTGCTAATACTTTTCTCAAAGTTTTATTTCCTTCCGTTGCCCCATAATTATAATTAACCAAATAATTGGGATTATTATCAGTTAGAAATTGTTTTTCTTCCTCAATTATCTCCTGTATGATTGTATGAAAAATTCGAAGAGGTATTACTCCTGGTTTGCCTCCTGCAAAATAATATTGAGGTGTGAAGCGAAGTAAGCGTCTAATTTCACTTTCTGGGATTCGATTAACCCATTCTGCGAGATTTTTTTTATTATCATAAAATGAATTTTGACTTTTGCCAATCGTCAATGAAGTTCACCAATTTTAAAGTAAATGTAATAAATAAAATATTATTGATAGCAAACATGAAAGATTTTCAAAATATTTTTTACAATATGGTAAAGGAATTATTATGGAAAAATCACAACCTTTATTTATTCCAGATTGGAAAGATAAACGCATTGTTGAGCTTCTTAAAGCCGATTGCCGAATTTCACAAGAAAATATTGCTCAAGAGCTAAATATTTCCAGACCCACGGTTCAGAAACGTATTAAAACACTAGAAGAAAATCATATTATTCTTGGTTATACCATCATTACAGACGAAAAGAAACTTGGAAAAGAAATAGTAGCTTTTATCCTTTTAAAGCTTGATCGGTCTCGTCGTGCTTGGAGTGGTACATATTCGGAACTTCTAAAACGAGTGAATGAATTAGAAATTTTAGAAATACATCACATCACAGGAGACGATGATGTACTTATAAAAATGCGTACCCGCAATATAGATTCCTTAGAAGCGAATCTTATCGAAATAACCCAAATTAAAGGGGTTTTTCGGACACGAACTATGATTTGTTTGTCTTCTATTGAACATGGGGGAATCATTTCTACAATTATTGAGACTGAGCAGAGACCCCCTCCTAAAGATATTCTCTGGAATTTTACTTAGAGTATTTACTTCTTTACATAATTTGGAATAGTCACAGAAAATATAGTTCCTTCTCCTTCTTTACTTGAAACATCCACCGATCCGTTGTGAGCATTGACAATCTCTCTAATTATGTATAAGCCCAATCCTGTTCCTTTCTGTGAATATTTACTTGGTATAGTTGAAAATGGTTGAAATAATTGAAACAAGTTTTTATTCGAGATTCCAACACCGTAATCTTGAACACTAAAGACAGTTCCTTCCTCTGTGCTGGAAATAAAGATATTAATAATGGCGTCTGGGGGTGAGTGTTTATCAGCATTATCAATGAGATTTTCAATAACTTGTTTTATTCTATCATCATCAAAATAGACTTTCCACTCATCATCATGAAGATGTTTATTAATGATAAAAACTCGGTGTGGAAATAAAACTCGTAAATGGCTTTCTAATTCTACAATGAAATTCTCTAGTATTAATTCTTTTGGGGAAATAGAGAAAATTTTTGCTCTAATAGTAGATAAATCATGAACAGCATTTACCAGCCGCTCTAATCGTTGACTATTCCTCCACATGACCTGAATTATCATAGATAGGTCTTCTTGGGGAGAATATTCACCATTTTGTAATAATTCCAAATAACCTTTGATAACTGTTAAAGGTGTTCGTAATTCATGACTTGTAGTTGCAATAAACCGTTCCTGTAGTTCTTGATATTGTCTTTCCTTGGTTATATCAGATATTACACCAAAAAATCCAAGAATTCTATCTTTTGAATCTGTTAATACAGATCCTACAACTTTGGTAATTAATAAATTGTGTTTTCGATGTTTAAAAATAATTTCATATGTTATGGGGGAAAAATTATCTTCTCTTTGTTGTTGAATTACTGATGTGAATTTTGATTGGGATTCAGGAATCATAAATTCTATTAATTTTGTAGCCATAAGTTCTCGTTCTGTGTATCCTAGGATTTTAACTAAAGCAGGATTAATAAAAATAGTATTAAGATCTAAATCTGCTACCCAAACTCCTTCTCCCATAGTAGTTATCAATCGTCGAAATTTTTCTTCACTATCTTTAAGAGCCTCAACCATTCCCTTATAATTTTCTTCAGATGCCTTCAATGCGTTATAAGTTTCCCTAAAATAAGTTATTTTGCGATAAATGGTAAGAATGCTGATTGGGAACTGCTTATCTTGACTAAAAAGAGGAATTCGATCCATAGAATAGTAATTGCTATCTTTCGGATTATATATTTCATTATTTATAATTGGTTTTCCATTTTGAAATATTTTATAGTATTCCTCAATCATTTCTTCAGTTAGAAGTGGGCAGATCTTAACAAGAGATTGATCAACGCTCTGGTTAGATTTATCCTCCTCTCTATGCCAAAGGTCAAACGATTTATTTGTATAAACAACTTTCAGCTTTTCATTAACTATACAAATTGGATCTATTAATACATCTAAAATCCTGAAAAAGTCTAGGTTTTCATAATCACTTAATTTTTTATCATTATTGTTTTGGAAGATTCGCTGATTTGAATTGCCTTGATCATTAGTTTTCATTTGCTTCTTCCTTCAAAAATCTAGGTAAGTTGAATCCTCCATGGTAAAAAATAAGATTTTTAATCAAAATTTTATTATTAATATTTATCTATTCTTGGATTGAAAGAAAATTTTGTAATTTTAATAAGGGGGTTTTTACAATATAGCTATTTGAATCCTTCCATGTACGTTTTTCAAAATCAAAGTTAGTTGGATAAAAGCAATATAGCATGGAACTCTTTATATCCAAGATATGAGTTTTAAAGTTAGGAATATTTTGCCAGCTTGCAAAAGTAAAATCAGCAATCTGAGCTGGGCTCATAGTTGCCCAGAAATAAAGATTATCCTCTTTGAGAACATCAAATGCGGAGTAAAAAGGTGGAGGAGTATCTTTAATTCCATAAAATAATTTTTTTACTCTTTGAGGTTCCACATTATGTCCAAAAGCAATTATGGTTTCCGATAAGCCGAAGATTTCACGATTATACAGGTAACGAACATCACTGATAAAATGCTCCATCACAAATTGGAGTTGAGAGGTTGCCTCGGTGATAGAGATATTAAACATAAATGTAAGTGTTTCTGGCGTAATAGAGGCGTCTGAAGTTAAAACTCGAAGTATTTTTAATCGAATAGGGTCAAAATGTACATAATCAATAAAAGGAGGAATTTTTAATGGTAACTGTGGAGGATATGGCGACAGAGTGGCAAACCAGACATTCCAATTGAAATTCCAGGATGAAAGCTTGAAATTATAGCGTGATAGATCAGGATCTACACTCAAACGCATACCAGTACTAGGATAAAAGGTATATTTTGAGATTAATCCTTGATTCTTCAGCTCTGAAAAAAGATGTTCTAATAAATCAAGGGTACCTTCTGGGATATCGAATTGTATAAACATTCCTATAGTACCCCCAAACATTCTTGCTCTATAATGTGTATAAGGATGTTCGTCACATAATTTTTCTAAGGCTTTTAAGGCATTAATACTTGGCACTAGAGCAAGAATATTAATTCTAGATAAGCCAAACGGTTCAGGTTCATACATAGCCACTGGTCTGATTAAAAGTCCTTCAGTTTTCATTTGTGAGATTTTTAAAGCTAAAATTTCATTGGAAATATTAAGCAGGGAGGCTAGCTCAGTTATAGATATAAATGGATCTCGATTTAAAGCCAAAATAATAGCATAATCTTCTGAGCTAAACTTCACTTACCAATCCAGTCCTAATTATTCACCAATATATTTTTGATCTATCCAATAATCTATATTAAATTGAAAGTATTCTTCAAATATTATCATATCATTAATGCTGCACAGGGTTCAATTCCACTGTTTCCACTTGGTGGATCAAATACTAAAGAATCTGAAACAGTTCGATACTCATTTTTAGCATAAGGGACTACTACAGTAATAAGAAAGGTATAATATCCTGATTCAAGGGTTTGTTTATAGAAGTAAATACTTGAGAGAGCGGAAGGGTTCTGGTTCACCTTAAACTCATAAAAGAATATATTTCCAGATGATAATTTCATTTGAACATATATCATGTAAGGATGGTCTTTTGGATTGTAATCTTCTATATTGATTCGTAGTTTGAAACAGGTGACAATATCTTCCTCCATGTTGTCTCCATCCAAATCAATATAATAGGAATTTACAATGTTAAGATAAACACTTGCTCTATAAATATCAGCTGTAATAAATGAAGTAGATCCCATAATGACCAAGCAAATTCCCAAGCAAAAAGCAAATGGAGCTTGAAATCTTTTTATATGCATTTATTCACCATTAATAATTAACTACTTATTTGATATTCATCTTTTATAATAGTTACCGAGGAAACTTTCTCTAGAGTAGCTTATAAAGCCTAAATCGGACATTGAATCTATAAGGATTATGCAATTATGACATGGGGCTTTTTTTAAGTATTAGTAATTAGATTACATTATTTAATCAGATACAATCAGGTCATTATATTCTAATTCCTATTGAATTTAATTTAATTGGAATTCAACATATTTTAAGTGATTAAAATCTGAATTTTGCATTTCAAAATGTGAAAAAGAACATAAAAATTTGATCTTTAGAATTTTAAGATAATAAATTCCTTTAAGAATCATAATTTTACTTGAATTAGTTGAAATGACTTATTCTGACGAAATTATGAACTTTTAAGGTTTTTTAAATCAATTTAATGATAATACTATCCATTTCGAGAGCCATAAATTTAAACTATAAAAGGTTAGAAAAAAAATGGATCAAATACAAAGAAACTAGTGAAGAAAGTATTAGTATCCTTGAGGGAAACAAAGTGAACGAGATAATTCAAGAATCTGATATAGCTATTGAAGTAAATGACTTAACAAAAAGTTTTGGGTCAGGAGAAAATCGTGTAGATGCAGTAAAAGAATTAAGTCTTAAAGTGCGAAAAGGAGAAATTTTTGGTTTTCTTGGTCCAAATGGGGCTGGAAAAACTACAAGCCTTAAGATGATGGTAGGACTACTTGAACCTAATCGGGGAAATGTTAAGATTTTTGGTATGAATCCTAAAGATGGTAATAAAAATCAACTGAAACGATTAATTGGCATTATCCCTCAGGAAATTTCTCTTTATCAAGAATTAACTGTCCAAGAAAACCTTTGGTTTATTGCAGATGCGTATCGAATTGAAAAAGGGGTAGCCAAAAAACGTATTGATGAATTGATTAAAGCTATGGGGTTGGAAGATAAACGGAAAGCTCTTGCAAAGAACCTTTCAGGGGGATTAAGACGCCGTTTAAATTTAATTATGGGCTTAGTACATGATCCTCAGCTTATCCTCTGCGATGAACCTACCCCAGGATTAGATCCTCAGTCTCGTGTTGTGGTTTGGGATTACATACGGAATTTACCGAAAAAAGGGAAAACAGTCATTCTAACTACTCATCACATGGAAGAAGCTGATCGATTATCTGATAGGGTAGCTATTATTGACCATGGTGAAATTCTTGTCTTAGATCGTCCAAGTTTATTAAAAGCTTCAATAGGTGAGGGTGATTTGGTTGAATTTACCTTTACAAAACGAGATTCAGAAACTTTAACCCAAATAACTGAAGTACTTAAGCAATTCAATAGTGGTACCAATGTGGAGGATGTCTTTGTTACAGGTGACAAGATCGTTTTACGAGCATTAAATATTGTGCCTCGTTTGAGTCGGATTATGAATTATTTGAGTGAAAAGGGAGCTGAGATTGAAAATATGGCAATTCGTAATACTACCTTAGAGGATGTTTTCATTTCTCTTACAGGACGAGCTTTACGAGATTAGGTGAGGATATTTTGTTAGTTTTAAGTATAACAAAGCGGTTCCTTACAGAGTTAGTACGCCTTCGTATAGCTTTTGCTATTTTTATTGCTATGCCAGTTTTCATGACATTCATGTTCTGGTTTGCTTTCAATACTGCTGGTTTAGGGACAGCCCAGACATTTATTCTTGGAGTAATAAACGATGATGAGGGAGTAGGGGAAGAGTTGGCTGAATATATGAAGGAACTAAATACTAATCCTATATTTAATACTGGGCTTTCAAATGATACCTTAGACAATGGATTTGCTGCTGATTTTATTTCCCTCCTTTCTTCTATTAATTATACAACTGATAATCAAGCAGTTGAGACTGTTCCAATATTTGAAGTAAGATACTTTGCTAATAGTTCCATAGGTCAAACTGCTATTGAATCAAGAGAAATTGATGCGCTAATTATTTTTCCCGAGAATTATTCAAATACTACTTTATCAGCGGTGAATCAAGCTTTTTATATCCAAAATGGAATATTCCTTCATAATATTAGTTACGGTGTTCTTTTTCAATGGGAAGGCCCCCCTGTTCCCACACAAGATAATGGACTTATCTCAATTATTGGAGATCAAGGATATTCACGGTACCAAATCGTGCAGATTATTCTCTCCCAAATTTTTACTGATTTTAACAAAAATTTACAAAATTTTCCATACTCTGGTGGAGAAATTGAAATTAATATAGAATCTGTTACTTTACAGGATCTTAGTCTTTTTGATACAATATTTCCTGGAATTCTTGTTTTTTCTGTATTAACTCAATCTGGAATGCTAGCTGCTTTCCTTGTTACTGAGTTTGCTGAAACAAAAACTGTCGCTCGAGTGAGGTTATCTTTAATCAAACCTTGGGAATATATTTTAGGGGCTACTTTTTATCAATTTATACTTTCATTTTTTCAAATTACCTTGATTATAGGAATTTCCATGGTTGCATTTGGTTTTCATCCTGCAGGAGATATAATTCAGGGTTTTTTCGTCTTAATGTTATCAACGATTTTTACAACTGGCTTGGGGTTTTTTCTAGCTGGGATTTTCAACTCCTCTGATACTGCAGGACAATCTTCAGGTTTTTTAACAACACCTTTGGCTTTTATGAGCGGAGCTTTCATGGAAGTTCCTACAATAACCTTAATTCAGTCCGTAATCCCCACTGCTTCAGGTATTCCTCGTGATTTCATGTTATGGGATTTACTTCCCCCAACTCATGCAGTAAACGCATTACGTTCAATAATTTTATATGAATTTACTCTAACAGAAGTAATTTGGGATCTGATACTTCTAGTAGTGCCCTCCATCTTTTTATTATTTTTTGGAATGATTTTTTACTCTAAACGAAGATTACAAGGAGATCTATGAAGATGAGAACAACTTTAAAGATATTTATTCGGACCTTGAAGCAAACAATCCGTAGTCCAACTCGAATAACATTAATTGTAGCCTTTCCAATGCTTTTTGTTTTAGTATTTGCATTTATATTTGGAGGAAGTGGAGATGTTTCTCCAACTTCAGTAATTATTGGGGTTATTAATGAAGATGGGCAAGATTATCTCGCTGATTATCGGGAAATATTTTACAATTACACCTTACCTTGGGCTGCAAATGCTACTATTGATCCATTGACTCATGGTTTTGGTAATTTCTTTGTGAGAAGTCTAGATGGTCAGACAGGTATTAATTTATCTAATCAAACGTTTCGTATTCTGGAATTTAAAACGATTGAAGAAGCTTTAAAGGCAGTTCAAAGTCGTGCTGTAACCTTTGCTATCTATATTCCATATGATTTCTCATTAGGGATGTTATCAGGAATTAATTCTCGTGAATATATCTTAGATGGGAGTCCAATACTCAATCAGCCAGAAGTTCTCATGACAAATGTCTCACTTACTCTTCTAGGTGATCCCAATTTTCTTTCTTTTCAGGAAGGATTAACAGAGTTTCAAGAATCATTACATCAATTTTCAACACAGCTATTTGGTATTGAACTTCCAGCAGGTATTTTTACTACTGCTTTCACAAATGTATCAAGTTATGAATTAACCCAATTTGACTATTTTATAAGTGGATTCTTTACTTTCGGACTTGTATTGACTTCTAGTAGCGTTGCAGGGATATTAGGGGAGGAACGAGAATATCGGACACTTGATCGTTTAAAAATAAGTCAAATTAAGCCTATAGAATTACTTGGGGGAATAACTCTTAATCAAATAGTTGTTGCAGGAGCACAACTCCTGATGATGCTTTTAGCTGCATATTTATTTGGCTTTAAAGGACGAGGAAGTCCCCTCTTAGCTTACTTTGTTGGACTTTTGACTTTAATTCCCATCCTTGGCCTAGCTTTCTTTGTTAGTGCTTGGGTACCAAATGGCCGTGATGCTTCTTCTGTAATCGCGATGGTTTCTGCACCAATTGGTTTTCTTTCAGGAGCATTTCTCCAAGTTCCAGCAATTCCTTTGATTGCTGATTTCATCCCCACAGGCACTGGAACGTTCCGTACTCTTCAATTATGGGACTTTTTTCCCTTTTATTCCTCAGTAACTGCCATTCGTAATGTTCTTTTGTTTGATCATACCCTAGGTCAAATCTTACCTGAACTAGTCTTCCTCCTCATTGGTGGAGCATTGTTTTTCGTATTCGGGATGATTTTCTTCATTTGGCGCGTATTTCGTCCAGAAAAGTAACCAATACATGAAGAGAAAAGTCCTACTCCTCTTTTTCATTGATTTTTTTTATTACAACCATTTTATCTTCTCCACCTGGACAACACTGCTCAACAAATACAATGACTTTTCGAACTTGATTTGTGATCTTTAGTACCATTTTTCTTCCTTCATCAGTCAAAGTATATTTTCTAATCCTCTTGTCTCGTGTTTCTTCCTCGATTAAGTCAGTAGTTTCGTGTATCATCCCTTTACTTTCTAAAGATTGAATTATTTTGTAAGTGGCACCAGCAGAAGGAGAAAAGTCTTCACCTAAGTCCTCTTTCACAATTTTAACAATTTCAGAACCAGATAAATTTTGATTATGCAGCACTAAGAGAAATAATGCTTCAGTTGGAGTGATATCAAGACTCTTACCAAAGATTAATGCCATTTCATTTCAGTTCTTACCCAGTAACAAAGGTTTAAAAATATTCCTCACAGGAATATTCCTAATGAATATTTCTGATGAATATTCAGAAACAAGTTTATATAAGGAAATAAAAGCTAATGACTAAAGAACAAGATATTCAAACAGAAAAAACGCGTTCTCAAGAAAGTTATTGCTGTGGAAATGCATCCACAGAAGATAAAGAGGACACTCAGTTAGATAAACTGTCAGAGGAAAATAAAATTCGAAAATTTGTTCGTAATGAATATGGTACGATTGCTAGTGGAAATCAGGGGGTTCCTAATTTAGATCCCACTATTTCAGCAGAATCTAATTATACTGACTATACCAAGGAAGAATTAGAAACAATCCCAAAACAAGCAAACCTTGGATTAGGATCAGGAAATCCAGTTAGATTAGCAAACATCCAATCAGGAGAAGTAGTAGTAGATTTAGGTTCAGGAGCTGGAATTGATTGTTTTCTAGCATCTCAACAAGTGGGAGCTACAGGAAAAGTAATTGGTATTGATATGACTCCTCAGATGATTGATCAGGCCCGAGAGAATGCAATCAAAAATAACTATAAGAATGTTGAATTTCGACTAGGAGAGATTGAGCATCTTCCCGTTGCGAATGAATCAGTTGATGTGATCGTATCTAACTGTGTTATTAATCTATCTGTCAATAAAAATCAGGTATTCCGCGAAGCGTTTAGGATTTTAAAACCCGGGGGTCGCTTGGTAGTGTCAGATATTTTATTAGCCCATGATTTTCCTGAAGTTGTGAAAGAAGCCTTACAAGATGTTCCAGGATGTGTATCACGTGCATGGGTTGAAGATGAATATTTAAAATCAATTCGTGCTGCTGGGTTTAATGATGTCAAAGTGCTAGAGTCTCAGGTAATTAAACCTCAAAAGAGAACCTCAGAAGGATCACAGTCTGATACAAGAAAACGTAAAATGGTTCTTTCAGGCAAGTCTATTGAAGTTGAATTAACTGCTGAAGAAGATGAGGTCCTAACAACAGCTATTATGAAAGGTCACATTCAAGCATATAAACCAAAGAACTGAATTTGTTGGTTATAGAATTAGCTTAACATTAGCTATTTTTCATTTTTTTTTATCTTTATAATTAGAAATTGAATAATCAGAGTAAGAAGAGAATTTAAGCAGTGATTATTGAATTGATGTTCAAAAAGGAAGAATAGGAATGCTAATCAATAATGAATTGATCCTTTAACACAGTCTTCTTCCTTCTAATTTTTTCTTTATTTCTTGAGCTTTTTATGTGTGATTCTTCTTATTTAAGGTTTATAATCTTAGTACTTAAACGAATCAAATAATTTAAATCATTATTTATTGTGATTATTGCCTCAGGTTTGTTAATTTTTCTTAAATTCTGGATGAAAATGGTTTTTATCTACTTTATTAGGTCATAAATGTTTATACTAAGAATAGAGGATGTTTTAAATGCTGGAAAAAATACAGAAAAAAGCAAAAGACCTAAAACGTAAGACTTATACAATCTATTTAGTTTACAGAGATAAACGCGTTCCTTTTTGGAAGAGACTGTTTTTAGGTGTTGTGATTGGCTATGCTGTATCTCCAATTGACCTTATTCCAGATTTTATTCCTATTTTAGGATATTTAGATGATCTAATTCTTATTCCTTTAGGGCTTTATCTTGCATTAAAGTTTATTCCAGCTGAGATTTTTACAGAATGTGAACAGATTGCATTAAAGGAAGAAAATCAACAGATTCCATTGAATCGCACAATTATGTTATTTATTATACTTCTCTGGATAATTGGATTATTTGTAATCTTTAATTGGTTTTTTGGGATTCTTCAAGTTTTTATTAAAAGTAATCTATAAGATTAATCAATGATTCTATATTCATCTTTTTTTTCATTTTTCTTATTCTTCTTAAAAGAAAATTCTTTTATCTTTGTTAGAATTTTTATATGTGGCATTTTTAAAATTTATAAAAATAGAAAAAGAATTAATTTTCTACAAAATTAGTCTAAGTTTTAAAATATTATCATAATATCAGGTTATTTTATGAAAATCAAAGAAATCGAAAACAGGAAAGATATTCCAGACGACATTAAGGTATTAATAAGTGAATGGAATAATAAAATTTCCAGTCACCAAGAAATGATCCAATCACTTCAGTATTATAAATCAAGGAATAAAATTTTAGAAACTGCCTTTTCTTCATCATTAAATGCCATTTATATTCATAATCTTGATGGAAAAGGATTTAACTATATAAATTCAGCATTCTCTAAGATGTGGGGATTTGAATCAGAGGATCAAACAAAATATATTGACCCAAATAATCTTTGGGCAGATCCAATTGAAGCTAAAAAAATTATGGAAGAACTAAGAAAAGAGGAACAATGGAAGGGTGAATTAATCGCTAAACACCGGAATGGATCACATTTTCATGTATTTGGATCAGCACATATAATTCAAGGTGAGGATAATTCAAGATATATGGTGGGATCATTTATTGATGTGTCCTCAAGGAAAAAGATAAGCGAAATGCTTCAGGAGTCTGAATTAAAGTATCGTACTTTAGTTGAGAATCTGAATGAAGGTGTCTTATTACAAAATTTAGATGGAAAATATAATTTTGCAAATCCAAAAATGGCAGCACTTCTAGGTTATGAAATTCATGAAATAATCGGAATGCATTGGGAAAGTATTGTTCCAGAGCATGAGATACCTAATGTAAAAAACCAAAGGGATGAACGTTTACAGGGGAAAAGTTCAGTCTATGAAACTTTTTTATTACGTAAGAATGGCACATCTTTTCCTGTTATTGTTTCAGCAAACCCATTATTTGATGAAAATGGTCAAGTCAAAGCGATTTTAGCCGTTTTTACTGACATAACAACCCAAAAAAATGTTGAAAAAGAGCTTAGAGAAAAACAAAACCTTCTTACGCGCGTTAAGCTGGAGGAAGAGCGTTATCAAGCCATGTTAAGTCATTTTACCCGTAATAATCTTCAAAAAATTATCTACCAATTAGATTATATCAAATCAAAGTACCAACGCGAAGGTTTATTTAAATTAGAATCAATTGAAAGAATTATTGAGATTTCAATTCAAGCTGCTAGGGTGATTGAACTTGTGAATAGGATTTTTGAAGTTCTTCAGAGTACCTTTGAACCTCCTTCTAAAAAGATTTCATTGATGAATTTATTCATTTCCCTGTTTCAGGACCTAAATATACCTGAGGAATATGTTGTTGTGAAAGAAGGGTCTTTAGCTTTTTCTCTTCGGCTTGATAATTATTTTAAGGAAGCCCTACATGAAATTGTTTCCTTTATAATCCAAGTTGATAAATTTATTTTATTAGAGACTGAAACTTCAAATCAGTATTTTACTTTAATAATATCTGATCAATCGTCACCTCCAATTCAAAAGGAAGCACGTTTAAGGCTAGAAGGACGTGTTCAAGATGATTGGGAATATCAAGGGCATTATATTGGGGTTTCCCTCGCCTCAGTTATTTTGCAATATTATGGGGGATTTCTCCAAATTAAACCTTTAGAACCAAGTGGTAATCGTTTTTTAATCTCTCTTCCAGTTAGCTTGCTTGAATAAAATCTTTTCACTTAAATTATTAAATATAGGCTTACTAATTGATATATTAAGAGAAGACTTCAGGGAACTTGCATTTACATTAATAGTTTTAACTATGCAAAAGAACAATAATTATTATGCCTATTACTTCTGGATCATTACATAATTTTCCTAATCAACCCTTCCTCTCTTTAGGGAAACAATGTGATTATCTTGGAGTTTTTTTTATCTTTTTAACATTCTTTTTGTGGTTTATTTCATCCCAATTTGAGGAGTCATTAGTACAATTATCAATAACATTTGTTGCAGGGTGTTTTTTTGGTCTAGCTTTTTTTTTACTTCGTATCGGGTCATATATGTATTATACTTTTAAGTTAAATTACACCCATTTCCTCTATAATCCACTAGGAGGGACAATAATAAATTTTCTTTATTTTGGATTAACTTTAGGGTTAGCAATTTCCATTTCACGGTTAGCTCCCCAAATCCATGTTCCCTTTTACATACTTCTAGTAATTACTTTTTTTCCTATTTTCATTGGAAATCTGTTTTCTTTGAATCAAAAAGTCAAGGATAGGATAATAAGACTTAAAGGTGGCAGTCCTTTTAATCTAAAAGAATCTAAGGAACATATCCTCTTCTAACTTAAAGGAGAAAGAACAGAGACTACAAATCCTTACTATTTCGCTAAAAATCTACATTTTTTTGATGTCTTGGTACTATATTACAAGGATTATAAGTGGTTGGTTCAACAATTAGCCAGTGAGGAGTACAATAGAAAATTTCGTTATAAAATAGCTAATTTATTATTTCCAAATGATAAAAGAATGGTCTTGGAGTTAATCGGAATTTAAAGGTTAGCTCCATATCCACTTATAAGTCATGAAAATTTAAAGTTAGATAATTTGAATAAATTATCCCCCTAAAATTTAATCTACCTTCTGAGATCCCAAATCATACTTCATAAAATTATTTTTGATTCCGAAAAGGAAATCAGTGACCTTAAGTAAACTAAATTTAAAATCCTATTGAGTTCAAATGACAGAGCCTAAAGATTATACCGATGAAGATTGGAAGAAAATCTTGACAGAAGGGCAATATTATATTCTCAGAGAAAAAGGAACGGAACCTGCTTTTACAGGGAAATATTGGAACCATAAAACAGCAGGGATATATCTTTGTGCAGGATGTAAAACACCCCTTTTTAAATCTGAGACGAAATATGCCAGTGGATGTGGTTGGCCTAGCTTTTTTGATGTTAAAAGTGAACTCATTGACCTAAAAAAAGATACTTCGCATGGAATGATCCGTACTGAAGTTCTTTGTCGCAAATGTGGTGGTCATCTAGGTCATGTATTTAATGATGGACCAAAACCAACTGGATTAAGATATTGCATCAATTCCGAATCACTTTTGTTCTCCCCTTCTGTACAGTCCCAAAATAAATGATAAATTGTTCAAAATAGTGTTAAATTTTCCAAAAATAATGGTGATTAATCATATTAGATGTTGGAAAACTCATATCCATATATTTACATAACCTACGATGACCAAATTCAAAATTTCTTAGATGGTTTGTATGCTGAAATATAAGGTTATTATCTATTAAATGAGACTAAAAGACCGCATAAATGAAAATTTCAAAGCCAAAAAAGGTTGTTTCTTACATTGTCAATTCAGATAGAGAAACACATCCGAAATTTACAAAAATGTGAAAATTTAGAGTCCAAATTTAGACCCTTAATAAGCCACGGAACCCTCTTACTCCATAGAAAGAAGGTGCACTGTTATGATACACGAAGACGGTTCCATAGCGGTGATCAGCAAAGATGGCACCACCGAGTTTTCTAATATCAGAAGGTGTTTTCACCCAGCTTGATGTCTTCGTATCGAAATTCCCAAGTTTTTGTAACTCTCGATATTGTTCTTCCGTTAAAAGCTCAATGCCCATGGCAGCTGCCATATCAATAGCGTTACCTTCTGGACCCCCTGTTTTTCCAATTTTCGCACCTTTCGTACTTGTCTGCTTTTTCCTCCCCTCCTGCCCTTCACGGTCGTAACAAACATATCTCCGGCCTTTAGGACTTTCCGCTGAACAATCATAAAAAATGTATTCGCCCGTCTTTTTATCATGG
>JAEOUE010000226.1 GCA_016839515.1 Candidatus Hodarchaeum mangrovi | reverse complement strand
TTTCCTGCTAGATTTACCGTTGATTTAACCCCAACATTACTAATTACCATCTTACATTTTATTTCAATTTGTTTTCCTTCCTTTTCAACAATTATACTTGTAGCTTTTCCCTCTTTGATAACTATTTTCCTTACAGAAGAATTAATCCATACAGCACCGGTTTTTTCAATTACTTTAGCAAGTTCTTCTGCTATACTGAGATTTCCTTCAGGTGATATAAAAAATTTAGTCATTTCTTGGAAAAGGAAAAATTTTGAAACAGGTAGCTCCCAAGAATGAGCCATCATCAATCCTGTACAAAGAGTATCGAAAGCATCGTGCACTTTTTCATTCTCAGTATATTGGAGAAGCCAATCTCGTACAGTTATGATTTCTTCTTGATTTATTCCTCGCAATTTTTTATAATAACCACGCATAATCTTACTTAATTCGACAGGTTTCATTGGACGCTTCTTCTTTTCAGCATCTTTTCTTTCAAGCTTATCTATTATATCAAGTACTTTTGGTACTCCTATTTCAGGTGGCATTTCATATCTTTCACCGTCAATTCTATAATAAACTCGTGTGATTGGTCTTAAATTGTCAGTCCTGATTCCCATCTCCTCAAGCAATTTTATCACCCATCCATCTGGGATAAGAATCGCACCAGTGGGTAATTTGAAACCTTCATACTCAAAAGTGGAAAATCTCCCTCCTATACGACTTCTACTCTCCACTACAAGAGTTTTAAATCCCTTACGGGAGAGGAGACTTGCTGCTGTTAGTCCACCCAAACCTGAACCAATAATTACTATATCATAATCATCATCTATCATATCATCCGACACCTCCAGCATCTCCAATTAGAATAGATCCAATTGGATTAATCGCGTTGGTCTCTAATACCTCTTGATCAGGCTTTGCATCATACTTTTCTTTTAAGTTTTTTTTCATCTATCCACACCAGAATTACTTATCATACAGAATTGGTATTATTTTCATCCACTATGATAGTTTTTTTAATGGTAAAGACAAATTTTATCTAAAATACTTTTTAGATATTAATGATCAATAGCATTTTAGAAATAATAAAAGTCTAGATAATGCCAATTATTATAAATTAATGAACTCTAAACTTTGGATATACCAAAATCTAAATTTCAAAATTCTAGTTTTCATTCATTTACTAAAACACCTCCGAAATCAGACTCTTAATTTACCTTAAGGTAAGTACCCGACGCGAAAATAGGATTATGTTATAATCTCGGCGGTGCATTTAGCGTTGCATCTGTGACTATTTTAGGCCAACGAGATTAAATTAGAATGTATTTTTTTTTTCACTCTTTTTTTTTCTTATTATATAACATAATTATCCCAAAAATAATTAAGAGAATGCTAATTAGGATATACGAATATAATAAGTTAAGTGAGGGCTGGGATAAAATGCATGATAGGATGCTTTTTTGAATCACGATTGGGATTAAGTGCAGCCTTTCATTTAGCTTTGTCAAAACAAAGCGTACTTTATATTGACTTAGACTCCGCTTATCATCTTGCTGAAGACCCCATCATTGGAGGTATGTACTATGATGAAAATAAAAAAGGTTTAATTAAAATATCTAATCAATTAGGGCACGGAGCAGATGTTAAAGAAGATTTGTTAGAGAATAAACAACATGTTACGATCAAATAAATATTATTAAATTTTATATGAAACGGAAATAAATACAACTTATGATTTCTGCTGTTGGTTCTTCATATGTAGTCCCATATTACGCCAAGATATACGCCCTACTTCCCACATTTTTCCTTGTGTATTTTCTCCTTTCAATTCTCTTCCTATCCATTTTTGATTTTCAGGAACTTTTTTTCCCATACCTAAAAATGATGTGGCACCAACCATGGCATCATTTTCAATTGTAACTGAGGGCATTAACACTGATTGGATCCCAATAACGGTATTATTTTTTAGTGTAGCTCCATGGATTATTGCTCCAAATCCTACTAAGTTATTATCTCCGATTCGAGTTCTACACCCTTCAGCAGTATTAATTATACAACAATCTTGAAACACATTCTTATTCCCAATCGTGATTTTAGCAAAATCTCCTCGAATTATTACACCTTGATAAACCACATTTTCGGAACCCATTTTAACATCTCCAACGATCCATGCTGACTCTGAAATCCAACATGATGGATCGATCTCTGGAGTTTTTAAAACTCCATTTATTTCTATTGAAACAATTGGCATTTTTTTTGATTCCACCTATATATGTTTTTTTAATTTAAAATTTTTAATTATGTTATATTTTTAAATATCTTTCGGACAATCTTATTAAATAATTTCTTTTCTAATTCCTAAATGTTTAAAGACTTTCAACAACCGTCGAAATACCTACACCAAAACCGCCACACATTAACTGTACACCATACTTTTTATTTTTGTTCTTCAAATAATGTATCATCTCACTAAAATAGATTACTCCACTTGCTCCAATTGGATGACCAATAGCAATTGCCCCTCCTGTTGGATTCACTCTTGGATCGTCCAATTCATAGCCGAATTCTTTAGCAAAAGCTAAACAAGGGCTCGCGAAAGCTTCATTAGGCTCTATTACATCCATATCATCCACAGTGAGATCTGCTCGGAGTAAAGCCTTTTTCATAGCAGGTATTGGTGCTAATAGCATGATAACAGGGTCATCGCCTGCAACTGCGGTAGAAAGTATTCTGGCCATTGGTTTTATTCCAAGTTCGTCTGCCTTTTCTCGCGACATTAGTAATGTTGCTGCTGCACCATCAACTATTTGCGATGAATTCCCAGCTGTGACTTTTCCACCTTTTTCTAACGGTTTAAACACTGGTTTCAATTTGCTAATCATATCCCATCCTTTCTCAGGATCATCCAAATATACGGAACGTACGGTTTGATCCTTTTTAATCGTGACCATTTCTTCTTGTTGTTTACCTGTTTTCTCATTTTTAATCGGATTCATATTCTCATCTGTAAGGCTCCTTAAATAAGTCACAGGAACAACTCTTTTATAATATTCTTCTTCATTACGCATTGCCTTAGTAGCTTTTTGATGACTCCAAACACTGAATTCATCTAATTCTTCTCGAGT
>JAEOUE010000225.1 GCA_016839515.1 Candidatus Hodarchaeum mangrovi | reverse complement strand
TTTCTGTTGAAGTTATACCTTTAAAATAGCGATGTCCAATCCAAACTGCTGAACCAGTTATATACCCTCCTAAAAAGAGTATAATCGCTAGGAAGATAGAATTTGTCGATAAATTTAACGAAATAGTAAGAAATACTGGAATAAGACTTAACACAAATATTATCATACGTGTTATTAACACAAAGTGAAACTTAAACCAATAAATAAGTGGTTCATCGATACGTGTCAACTCTATTAAAAATCCGAATACACAAAGAACTATTCCACATCCAAAAAGATAATCAGAGATCATATAAATTAGATGAATATTCAATTCAGGTAGAAGATCAAGGATTCCAGGTATAATTGCGATAAATAAGCCGAATAGGCCAATTAATCCCCCAAATGATGAATTTCGGTTTCTCTCCATCTTATTTATAAAACGAAGATGAAAAAGTGTAATAATTAAATTCATACTAAATAGAGTAACCAAAAAATAGTGTAGAATTGTTCTTACGATTGTGAAGTCGATATTTCCTATTTTCCATGTTAAAATGGTTTGAAAAATTAGCAATGTGACTGCTATCATTGCTGCACCTTTGGTAGATGCTTTAAGAGTAGATTCCCATGACCTCATCATCATTCTCCTATGTGGAACATTTATCTATAAAATATCTTCTTTACAGGATGAGCTAATATTTCTTCTTTCTGACATTAACAATCATCATTAGAGCACCAAGAAGAACCATGCCTGTTAATCCAGGTATATCATCGATAGTCTTCGTTGTAGTGGAAATATAATTTTCAATGGTAAAGACTGTATCTGACACATCTTCTGTAGTAATACCAGCTGTACATGTAGCTACGATTTTAATGAGATAGCTCAAACCATTAGGCATTTTTGTAGTATTCCACAAATAATTCGTTGTTGTTATGCCATCTGCGAGCTTAGTCCACAGTGCTCCATTATTTATGGAGTAATAGATAGTATAGGTTACTGAATGGTTAAACGGATCGAATGACTCTTCCCAAACAATATTTACCATTCCTTTCAGATTTTCACCTCCATTTGGAAAGATAATCTTCGGTGGTCCTAATTCATTCATTATTTGAAAGATTTGAGTGGGAAGAGAATTAGTTATGAATCCGTAGGTATCATAAACCTGAACTTTGAACTGGATTCTTATACTTTCTTCAATAATTGTTGTATCTAGGGTATAGTTTGTGGTTGTCAATCCCGATATAAGGATAGTCCAGGTTGTACCTTCATTACTGGTATATAAGATGGAATATTTGAGACTATGTCCAAATGTATCCTTTGAAACATTCCACTGAAATACAACATTCCCACTCAACACGGGTTCAATCTCCTCCCTTATAGGAGCTATAATATCTGGTTGAGAAATATGAAAAGGATTTAACAGTGGAAAATGATCTCGAGTTTCTGCTGTTCCATTTATTGAATACACCTCTCCATACCAGTCACCCCAATAATTACCTAAAAAATCATTTTCTGTTCCGTTATCAATGACATGTGCTCCATTCATATTATTATTCAAGAAATCATTTTGGTTAAACGTATTTTTGTGCGAGTCTGGGAATATTTTAATCCCCCAATCCTTATTATTCAGAATCAAATTTCGGAAAAAGAAGGACCTGCTTGAGAGATACCCTAATAATATGCCAGTCCTTTCATTCTCTAATATCTGATTGCCTTCAAAGTAGTTATCATTGGATTCTCCTACAGATATACCATGTCTTCTATTACCTTTTATAATATTAGTTGATATATTATTATTATTTGCCCAATATAAGATTATTCCGTTGTCATTGTTCTCAAAAACACTATTATTGGATATTATTGACTGACTTACTATGATTGTAATCCCTCCAGATTGGTAATCAGCATCAATTGGCTGAAATATCAAACTATTTTTATAACAAATATTTTCTTTAATTGTTGCATGATGACCATCTCTTAGAAATATTCCACTGGTATTGCTATTGTAAATTATATTTTTGAAAACACGTGTATAGTTAATATTTTTACAAAAGATTCCATGCCATGTATTATTATAAACTATATTTGCTTCAATGAGAATGTGACTGGAATTTTGATTTCTAATACCTACATTGTTGTTAAATAACACATTACTGGTTATTGTGTTATTATTGGATTTTTCTAGGCTGATTCCACCATATGCGTCGTTTCTGTATAGGGTGTTATTATGCACTTTATTGCTCTCTGAGTTATCTGTTAGGCGAATCCCTGCATATAGATTATCATGTATCGTATTTTCAATAATTGTATTATTAGCTGATCCAGTAGGTGGGGGACTTCCATCAGTACCAAGCCATATTCCCAAACCACTATTAAAAATCGAATTATTAATGATACTATTATTGTTTGAGTAATTTATGACTTTGATCCCATCTCCATTGTCAAATAATGTATTATTTGTGATTATGTTATAATTAGAATATAATTCAAGTCGTACACCTGTAGCAGCAGCATTAAATATTGTATTGTTGATTATAGTATTATGTTTTGAGTTGTAAATACCAATTCCATCAATCCCAGTATTCATTATTCTATTATTCTCGACCCTTGAATTAGTTACATTGTCGAAAACAATCCCCCAAAGATCTGATGTTTGGCCATTGAGCAAACAATTGATAATAATGAAATGATATGTTGTATGACTAATCATGATTAAATTAGTACTTGAGGCTGTAATATTATATCCTTCAATTCGAATCGGATCATCATTTGTTCCAATACCTGGAAATCCTGAACTATTTAGCTGAAAATCAGTGGTAATTTCGATCGGTCCTCGTTCAATATAAGATTGTATTCCACTTACTTCAGTGATCGTTCTCCTAATTAGATCTGGTACTTCTGCATTTGTTTGTACTTTTGGGACTTGGTGCTTTTCATCTAAGCTTTCTTGCTCATTTATCCCGATGATACAAAGACTGAGGATTATTATAATGATTATTTTGCATGCTTCTTTCTTTTTCAATTGATTTCTACCATTATTTATTCTATTTTCCTAACTCCCTATTTCAAACATATTTATAATCTGATTGTAGTTTAAAAAATTACAACTATTTTTTTATGCTTCAGATAAAGGTTTCATGAATCAAACTCTGATATTTTTTACTTTACTGCAAAATTTATCTCATTTTGTTCTTTTAATCTGGTTATGGCCATTCCCAACGTTTCTTTGAGGGTGTACAATAGTTCGTATCCCTTTTGGGTTATCGTATAATTCCGATACCGTCCATCGCGCATTACCTGTGCAGATACAAACGCCTCAATATAGTTTAACATTTTTAATTTTTTTATTTCCCCTGATACTGTTGATAGAGGGAGTCCTAAGCTAGTAGCTAATTTCTTAGGATTTGTGTCACTTGGATCCTGATAGGCTATTTCAATTAACGTTAAGATAGTGCGCCATTTCATTCCTCCCTGTAAATCTTCTTTGAAATCCATGGGGAAATATTCTAGTAATGTGGTGGGCTTTGCTACTGTTAATAACGGTACGGTGACAGGTTGAGGGAAAAAATACGCCTGAATATATTCTAATCCTACTATAAGCTTGTGATATATAGGTTTCAACCGATTTAATAAATCTGAGGTAAGGTCCTCTGTAATTGGTTCTTCTCTCTCATCTGATGTCTCCTTTCTTTGATTTTTCTTCTGTACACGAGAGTTATAGCCCACATATCCTATTCCAATTCCTCCTCCTAGAATGACTAAGATTAGAATTGGAAATAGAAAATTGTCATGTGCTTCTAGCTTTTTTTCTAGATTTTTTCGTGCTTGGTTTGATAAATTTACAAGTGGATATGGATCAAAATTCATTGTGATACCATCAATTGGGTATGGATCATCAGCAATAAGATCTTCATTGGTATCTATATTGGACCAATCTGCCCAATAGTTTCCTACGAACATATTATCTATTCCATCATCTCTTGCTTGCCTTCCTCCTTCGTTATTTCCTGTAATATCATTTACTCTTACACTATTCTTAGATGAACCTATGGTTATCTTTATTCCGTAGTCGTGGTTCTCACTAATTGTATTATTATGTATGATATTCCTAGAGGCATATTCGAGCCTAATTCCATACCTAATATTATTATTTATCAAATTATTGGTAATATTATTATTATCTGCTGAATTAATGAAATTAATTCCCTGATAATTGTCATTAATTGAATTTTGTTCAATTTGGATCTCTGAGGAGTTTTCCAGAAAGAAACCACTAGGTGAATAATCCCCATATTGGTGATTATAGATTTCGTTTTCGCTAACTATTATTTTGTGACTATTTTTAAAATGAATACCATTCATTTGATTATTATGTATCTGGTTAGAATACACATTACAATCAGACGAATCTACTAGTAAGATTCCAAATCTACTATTAAAATTAATATTATTATTACTGATCAAACATTCAGAGACATTTATCCCTGTAATTCCATCCTCTTGATTCATACTAATCGTGTTATTTTCCACCTGACCGAATTTTACATTTGTCAAAGAAATACCTGTGGTGACCGTTGATGATCCATTTAAAATACATCCACTAATTATAAAATGAACACTAGTATTTGAGATGGCTATCAGTACCTTACTTGTTATTTTTAAATTTAAATTTTCAATTCGATATGGATCGTCGACCGTTCCTGATCCTGGATAACCCTGCATTCCAAAGTGGACATTTGAGGTAATATTGATTGGCATATTTAACGAGGCAGTTTTAAAACTTATATCTTGCATATTAAGATTAAAAGAATGTATTGTCGAACTCATAATCTTACCATTAAAAATTGGTGTCCAATTTATCATTCCTAATACAAGAATACAGATTACTACCTTATTTTTCATTTGGATTTTCTCATATTTTTCTGTATTGGTCTCTACTATTTTCAATAGAAAGATTGAGATATTAAAAAGAGAGATCGATGATTAAGGATAATGCGATAATTCATGATGACAACTGAAGCTCATTACAATTGTCTTTGCTTGAACCCTCTGAGTTCCAAGGAGATATAATAAGATTCTAAATCCTATTAATACTAGTTTCTTTCTCATTTTTCCTTTCATCTCTCTTTATCTCATACTCATTATTGATTCATTACTAAAATGAATAAGCAAAGTTGAAACGAATTTCTAAAGTAATCTTATAATTTAAATACATTTCTTACTCTATTGGATTTTTCGAGTAGAGAACCTAATATTGCAGCAACTAAAATTTTCAACCCTCCTCCTGTGGCTAAAAATATTAAGAAAGATTGAATATCTTCCGAGATGTGACCTCTAGGATCAAATAAAATATTCCTGCTACCATCAAAGTTACTGCTAATTCAGGTAATAATGTTGAAGCTTTAATGAAATTAATGGACGTATCTGGAATTTGATTTGAATTATCTGGAGGTTTGCAAGGACCAAAGTTATCATCGTGAGTTGTATCCATTGATTCAAACCATTGAATATACCTTACATATAATACAGATAGAGTAGTAATTGTTAGTATAATCCAAGTATAATTCCAATTATTGATATTTTGAAATTAGGATCATAAATTCTTATTTTAATCACTACATAACATGAAAAAATTCTCAGATAGACTGATTACTCCTCCTTAAATAGATATTCAGTGGTACAACCCGTACCAACTTTTAAAAAATCTGTACAATAATTTTGAACACCCCTCCAAAAGTGACTAAATATTTCATAAGTAATAAATGATAGATTAGGCCGAGTTATCATACGAGATATGAATCATTGACTGTTGTTCAGTTTCGATGGGGTTTGTGATCTATTTCTTACCTCTTTCATCTCAATCATTGTTCTTACCTCACCTCTATATCCTTTCTTTGTATTTCATGATCGAAAACACTTTTCAGTCAAAATTTTTTGTTTGATCTTTTCATTTTATTCAAAGTCAGTCTAGTAGGATCCTGATACTGTAACAGTAATGATGGAATACATTCTTGTGTTTCTTTTCTCAAATATAGGTCAATGGCTCAACCTCCAGTAATATGCCAGGGTTTGGTGAAATTATTTAATATTTTCTTTAATTTCAAAACAATTTTGAACTCCAATGTCCATCATCCTTAATTATTTGAACGGTATTTTTTGTTCTTTTTAGCCAATTTTTTGATCATTAGACAAACCTTCACTCATCACCCTCTAGGATTATTGTGATTTAAGGATACCTTCTTGGCATATCAATTATTGCTTAGATACTCGAATCTGGGGGAGAATTCTATTGAATATCATTGAAAATATTGAATTCTATTTTGCATTTATTCATGGTAAAATTTATAAATGTTATTGTATTTTAATAGCGTATGTTATAAACTAAGGTTTTACTTCTGATAAAACCATTGAAGTTATTATCTCTTCATTACTTAAAATTGAAAAGGACTTAATACAATACTAAAAACTCAAGGAGGAGAAATAATTATGGATATTAAAAAGCTTGTATCAATTATTTGTTTATTGATAAGTTTACTATTTGCTTCCTCCATAAGTCGAAGCTCTGCTTTATTTGTGTGGGATGAGGACTTTGAGAACCCCCCTTTTGATGACTGGTTTCTCAATGGCTACAATGACACTAGTGATGTATATCTACAGAATAATTACCCCCCTATTATAACAAATGGGCATTTACAAATGCCTTGGAATAATTTAGTCCAAGAATCTATGTTAGCCATAGCTATTCATAATAGCTCAGTAGCGTATGGAACCTGGAGTTTCGATTTTCAAATCTCGGCAGATCAGGATCACGAAGTTTATAGTGGGGTTATGTTCATTGGAAACAATTTCGGTGGTGGTAAATGGAATTTGTCAGGGCAATCCCCTTCCGTAATCTCTGGCCTTATGCGCTCATATATAATTTACATCAAATCGAATACAAGTGGTTGGTGGGAACTTAAAGATCGTTCAATAACTTTAAGAATTTGGAAAAGTGGTTTATTTACCACTCTCGCTGATTACCAATTCTCTTCCCCACTTATTGGTTCCCATACTCTGTCTATTACTCGTAATTCTACACAAGGAGAATTTAGTATTTATCTTGACAATGCCTTAGAACCCTTATTTCAAGTTACTGATAATCAGATCCAAACTTCTGAGAATTTTCATTTTGTTTCATTTATCGGTGATATTTCATTTGATAATCTTACTGTGAACGACGAGACGACAGCTACGACAACCACAACGACCACGACTACCACGACCACAACGACCACGACCACAACGTCTACAGCAATCCCTACAACAATCCCTACATCAAATCCTACTAAGATTGAATTCGGAGTAGTAACACTTAGTTTTGTTATATGTCTGCTCTTCATTCGGAAGCGAAAACGCTAAATTCTCCCTTTAAAGACTTGATAATGACTCAGGACTTCTAGTGTTTAGATCTGTTCTAATCCAATTCATTCATCTCAATATTTCCATAGCTACTCCTTCTTTATATCGGATGGGTCAGATGTTGTATTTTCACTTAGTGAGAACATGCTCAGATAGCCAGTTATCTGGTTTAAGCGAAGAAAATTCAAGAAATATAGGTAAATCCAACTTCAGAGATTGCCAATCAATGAGATATAATCAATAATTATCGTCCAATGAACCCGAATGGTGCTTTATTTTAAGGATTGAGTTTCTGGTCTTTATCCCTAGATGCCACTACATCTTTCTTGTACATTAAACATCTTCCGAGATAGATATTCAAGAACCAAATAAAATATTCCTGTCACCATCAAGATTCCTAGGAAATCAGGTAGTAATAATAAAGATCTAATGAGATTAATAGAAGCATCTAAACCAAATATAGTTATGAACAGCAGTAGAAAGATAATTACTAATTTCAGAATAGCATAATTATTATTTTCTACAGTTAATGAGAATCTATTATTAAATGAACCAAATAATGCTGTATATATAAGTATCAGTTCCGTTCCTATAAGAAAATAGGTTAGAAGTAATTGGATGCTTGTTAAATAAGGGATTGGAGTTCGAATAATGTTACTAATAATAATTCCTAGTAATAAAGGTACAATTAACCCACAGGTTACAATAATTTGTTTTGATCGAAACAACATATGTTCCTTTAACGGTAAAATTCCATAAGTATACCCCAAATTTCGTTCAGAAACTTTGGTACCAGCGAAGAACAATAAAGCGATTATCCCTGAAGAAAAGGTTAATGTTGTTACTATAAAGCCAAGTAGGCCTCCTCCCATATCGATATATCTTTGAGGAAAGATGATAGAAAGCATAACAATGAGAAATGGAAAGAGAATACCCAAAACAAATAATGTTAATGATGAATAATCTCTAAAAACAAATTTTAAATTCATTTTAATAGTTTTAAGCATCGGATTAGATCTTTTCACTGTTATTTTTGCATTTTCTTTTTCTATCTGCTTTTTATCCCGAATTATAATCTCCATATTCATTTTGTTTATCAATCCTAATCCTTTTAATACAACATTAATGATTACTCCCAACAGTATTCCTGAACCTATAACAGAGGAGATTATTAAAGGAAAAGGAATTATATCTATACTATTCGATAGAATTATAGATGTCAGATAACCGCTTGACATTGGAAAAAAACATAAGGCCATCAGGAAGTTGATTTCTGTCGTAATTCCAGATTCAAGACTCAAAGTGAAAATATTTACTATAATATTGAGAAGTTGACTCATTAATAGAAAAATCGGAATTACTGTTAAGCTATAAACTATCATTGTTAATATTGTGATTAAAGACCCCCAATGAGTTCTTTCAGAGTCTTTAAAGACATACTGAGCTAGAAACCAGGAAATAAGGATTAAAAGAAATATTATTAGAGATACATTAATTAAATTATTCAAAAATATAATCACGAAAACCATTGGATTCAGAGTAAAGATTAAACTACTTATAGGGAGTGCTAATAATATAAATAATACTTGAAGTATGTTCATTCGAATAAATACAAATAATATAATTTGAGTTAATTGAGAAGGACTTAACGTAAGTGGATATAACAGTTTGAAATATTCTCCTTTCATGAAGGTCACATAAATTGTTAGTCCTCCCATAAATAGGATGAAGAAAATGTAAAGATTATATATCCCCAAGATCAAGCTATTGGTAAATAATAATTGGTTAATACTTAAGACAGTCTTCTCAATTGATAAGAAATGGAGAAGGGTGAAAAGGGGGACAAGAGTAACAACACCAATCACATAGACCAAAAACAAGTTACTTAATAATGCCATTCTCCTTTGAGATTTGAGATTTTTTTGGTATTTTTCGATTGTTTCTACCTTAGAAGAGAGACCAGTCTGTAGCTGAGTTCTAAAATAAATTTCCTCATGAATAGATTTGGAAATTTTCCATAATACCAAAGTACTCATTACTGAACCCTCATTTGGCTTTTATTGCAGGTATATCTCTGAGTTGCTGGATTATATTTGATGTGATTTCGGATTGGTTGGTTAATTCCAGAAAGAGCTGTTCAAGCGATTTAGTAGAATTTGATTTTTCTTGGAGTTCTTCGAATGTTCCCTCTACTATTATGGTACCGTTATTAATGATGCCAATTCTGGTACATAGCTGCTGAGCAAGGTCCATGATGTGAGTGGAAAGCAATATAGAACCCCCTTGTTCTATATGCAAACGAAAAATTTCCTTAAGAATCACAGCTGATCGTGTATCCAATCCAAAAAGAGGTTCATCCAGAATTAGGAGCTGGGGTCTGTGTATCAAAGCAGTTATAATTTCTATTTTCCTTTTATTGCCTTTACTAAGACTAGCAATCATTGAAGTATAATATTTTCTAGCGTTTAATACATCTAATAATCGATCCAAGGTTTGAAGTGTCGAAGCTGGATCAAGTTTCCGTATTGATATGATAAAATCTAATAATTCTTTTACCGTCATTGACTCGTATAATGATGATTCTTCTGGAAGATACCCAATAAGCTCTTTTACTTGCGTGGGAGAGGAAATTGGATTATATCCTAATACTGAAATTTTCCCTGAGTCAAGTTCCAACAGACCAAGTATTGATTTAAGAGTAGTAGATTTACCTGCTCCATTTGGTCCTAGTAACCCATATATTTCACCTGTGAAAACAGTAAAAGTTAGATTGTCAACTGCTATAGTTTGTCCATACTTTTTTGTCAAATTAGTAATTTCTAACATAATATTATTATTATCCTTCTTTAAATCCTTCATTGTTATTTAACCCTCCGATTTTACATTTCCTAATTGCAGGAGCTGTTGCATTGAATTTCTGTACCTGTCAAATGCTCTTCTTCCTTCATTTGTCAAGCTAATATAGGTTCTCGGTGTTTTCTTTGAACTTTTTTTCTTCTGAATGAGCTCTTTCTTTAGTTCCACATACCCTACTTCTTGGAGTTTATCTAGGTGTGAACCTAATCTACCCCAGCTAAATCCTGTTTGTATCTTCAAATAAGTGAAATCAGTTTCTTTTAATGAATATAAATAAGCAATAATTTTCAATCGAGATGGATCATGCAAGATTTTATCGATATTGTCGATAGTTTCCATATCAATTGGAAATGAACTAGTATTTTTCTTGGGAGTCATCGTTCTCTTCCTCCATCTCGGATTGTTCAGAATCGGGTATTATGGGATACTTTTTTATGAATCTAACGAAAGTTATCCCCCCAATAATGCATGAAATACTACCTAATAACAATAAATAGATTGTAAATCCAAATTTAGCATTTTGAAAATTCAACCAGACTATTAGTAATCCTAAAATGGTTGAAACTATTCCAAGACCATAATATTTTCTTTGACCTGTTTTATCTACGATATCTAGACTTGGCCCAAACATTACAAGTCCCAAATATATTGGTAAGAATCTATACCAATTTTCAAAGTCATAAAGGGCTTCAGGATCAACACCTACAAATGTAAACAACAAAAGAAAGAATACAATAAGAACCATGACAGTAAATAAGAGCATTCCTGAAATGAGTTTTTTTGGGTCATCAGTTTTTACTTGAAAATACCCAATTCGTGGATAGGTATATCGATTACGTAATACTTTACTTAATTGGAAGAAAGCAATAAATGCTACAATTAATAAGCTCATAAACACAGGATTTAAATTGATGGTCCCTGCGGCAAGCAATAGAAAAGCTCCAAGGAAAATGAATGTAAACCCATCGATATAATCATTACGGTATACTTTTTGAGAAATTTCTTTTAAATTAACGCTTTTATGGTTATCAGACATTTTATCCACAGTTAAATCATTCTAAAAGAAGTTATATAAAGCTTTGTAATGCGGAGTACTTTTTCTATTTTTGTACTTTGTGCTTTTTCATTATCAGTAAAAAATGTTGGATTTATTCTTATTCTGGGTTCAGAATGATCACTTCGAACTGATTTTGAGAAAACAGGGAGGCTTAGGAATTCCCTTTGATTATTTAGGCTTATCAATCCTAAGTTTTAGGTTTCTATTACATGGAAGAAGAGATGAGAACTTGTATAAAACCATGATAAACTAGAGTTGTGTCTTTTTATTTTTCCCTTCAGACTGAAGTTTCCTCGCACTTTCTCCATTACTAGTTATTGGAATGGATAACAGGATTCTACTTATCCATATTATGAAGGGGATCATGATTATAGTTCCAATAAAAACAAAAATGCTCCCAATATAGAAACGAGTGAAAATTATTTTTAAAATTGCCACATAGAAGTTGCCATATACCTCGGGTCGAATGAAATTGGGTTCGTAGTTGAACCAGGGTCTGATGAACCATGCCATTTGAGTTCCTATAAATGCTAAGGTTCCTAGGGCGATTATTATTGGTATTAAGTCCTTCAATGTGAGCATTTTTTCTTTTGTCCTTCTTTGAAATTTAACCCCTTCCACCATGAAAACTGTCGTCATCAATCCTCCGAGTCCATAGATGATTAAATTTAAGAGCACCATGAAAGTATAGGAATCGACATCTCTTGGTGAGGTTATCATAAAAAATAGATTTACTGGGACGAATGCGAGGAGAATTGTTGTATAGATGGAGAAACTAGAAAGAACTAGAGAAGTGAGTTGTAAAAAGCTGTTTCTTCCTCCCATTGCCAGATTAACCACGTAATAACTGGGCAGAACTACCGCTATTGAGATCAAAAAGAGTATCGGAATTTTAAGTGCTGAGAAAACTATTTGAAATGGTTCCCACGACCATACTCCCATTGTTGCTCCATAGAACGCTCCAAAGATCACAATCGATAGCGTTGCATCACGAATTATTGCTACTATCCCTTTTTCCTCTATTAGTGCGGTATAAAATTCCTCTTTGTTTCTGAGTATCCTTTCAAATAGAAGTAGATTTACCATCCTCGTCCATTCTATTCTAATAGCACTACTTAGTAAATTTTTCCAAAAATTTGCAGTTAAAAATTTTGAAGGACTATTTTCTATTAGCATCAGTAAGCATTTTTCTCCGTGATTTCTCTTCGTAATCCTTAAGCCATCTTTCTCTTCGTTGTTGAAGGAGTCTTTGTCTGGGATTGCATGCACCCTTTGAATGAAAATAAATCTGGAGAATTGAATCATTTGGATGTTCAGGATGACACATTACGACATATTTATCATCCTCAATTTTCATTCCACAATACAAACAAATCATACGAGTATTATAAAACTGTTCTTCTTTAATGTAGCTTTCTAGCCAGTCAACAAATGCTTCAGTAGGCCTTGATAGTGGCATCTGTTCTTTTCCATTGGATTCTGTTTCTTCTTTAACTGTTTTATCAAATAATTTCTGGAATAATTCATCAATTTCTTGCCAACTCAATAAGTCCACCAGAAATAAATATGAAAAAAAGAGACCTAGGAAATAGATCGTGCCAAGAGTATCTATAATGTTCATTCAAGTTTTTTTCCCCTCTTTGCTTTAAATTTTTTGGTAGAGTATTGGATTATTACTCTTGAGTGTAAGCACTCGGGTCATTTATATAATATAGTTTCCAGTCAAATATGTTATTTTCTTAAAATATTATAGAAAAAAAAGTTGGGAAAATTGTTTAATCCAAGTTTCCATATTTTTTAATGAACCAAATAGTTCCTATTACAACAGCTGGGATACCGAAGATGATTAGGACCCATATGAAGACTGTGATCCATGCATCTACAAAATACCCAAAACTTAGGTTTCCAAATTCAGTCGCCCAATTTCCATCAAGAAAGATATAGATACATACACCAATAAACATTAAAAATCCGAATAAACCGCTTCCTTCGCTCTTTCTTCCATATTTTTTCTTATATTCTTCTTCTTTCTTGACTCGTAATTTTATTTCTTCTTTTAGGTCGGGAGCAAATATTCCATACCAAATTATTGCTACAATAATTCCTCCAATAATGAAAGTGGGCAATCCAACAATTACCAATTCCCATAGAATCAGGAATATGACCAATTCTATGACTGTTCCCATTGAAAATTGATCGAATGTCCAGGTTCCTTGACCGCCAATTGGATTTGTATTAATGTACCAATCTAATATTAATATGAATCCAATTATGGCTGCAATTACAATCAATCCGAATATTACAACGAAATACCAATATTGAATGACAAGATTTTTCCAAAATGTTTCGTTACTCATCTCTTTAGAATTTTCTTCATTTGACATTTTAACCACTTTTTTACTTAATATTTTATTTTTAGCGTTTTGTACAGGCGTAAAAAGTATGTTATTAAATATTACGATCAGATATGCCTTTAAGCAAATAATTAAAGATCTCAATAAACAATTATGTCAATATTGTAGGAAGTAGGAGAGAACACCTACTATTGCAGAAGAACTCCAAAAGCTTTTCTTTCGATATTGCGTTGGAAAAATCTTAATTTTTCATCCAAATATTATGCAATTAGAAATAAGGAGAACGGTAACGGTTCCTAAGTTCAATTGTTCTTACTTTTGATAATGATTTTCGTGGGAACTTGGAAATTATACTTATTTTAAATCCAATTAAACCTGATTTTAAAGATAAATTCATTCTTCTATAGGAAAATTTCTCTCAATACTGAATTGATTCCTTCCCCTTTTTTTCTCTATCTTCTATTGGATTAACCCAAATCTATATAAAACCATGACTTTGTTAAAACAAACTCATGTGTCTTACTTGCTATCAACATACTCGGAAAATCTGGTATCTACAGAAAGATGCCTATGATATTACTTCTGGAAAATTTCTGAAAATCTTTCCAGGGAAATTTCGTGAACATTGGTATAATTTCTATGGTGCTCGTTTACAAACCATGGTAGATAATGCCACTTATGATATTGCAGCAAATGCTAATCGGAAACCTTATACTGGACTCAAAAAAGCTTTTTATAATTACTTTGCGAAGAATTTTTTAGGTGGGCAAGTCGCTTCTTCTTTAGACGAATTATTACAAGTGCTTAACAATGCTGAAGACTTATATCTTCATTATTGTAGCTGCAAAAAAGGAGCCTGTGGAGAAGCAGATCTTCGTTGTATTTTTATCAATCATCTTGCACGTTACAACCGTAAACGCCATATCGAGGGCCAAGGACGGTTTATTGATGAGGATGAAGCAAAAGAGTTAATTATTGAACGACGAAGACAAGGGCATTATGGTACGATATTATGGGGAATGCGTCCTAATATTGATAGTATTTGCAACTGTGATCAATACTGTGCTGGACTTTATACCCCTGAAATCCGTTGGGGTTTATTACCGTCATTTACAATCAGTCAAGTGGTAAACTCCGATAAATGTAATGAGGATTGTAATATTTGTCTTACTACGTGCTATTCCAAAGCAATTCGTAAACAAGACGGATTTCAAGTCGAGGCAGTTGATCAGGACAAGTGTATTGGTTGTAATTTATGTGTTGAACGTTGTCCTTATGGGGTTTTTGAAAGTACTCCCCGTAAAATCTATTATGACGCAGCAATTGGGAAAAAAGTTGAGCTTGAGTCGTCAGAAGTTGATTAAAGAACATTACTTCATTTAAACCATCAATTTCTTGAAGTGTTTTTTTGATCTATGTTATTGTTATTGTTCCATTCCATAAATTATGGATTTTAGGGGAAGCTCATTATGGGAATAGAAGCTGCAGTGGAATATATGTTAAAAATGATATCTGATATAAATTCTGATCATATTATGTTGTATGTTCTAGCATGTTTCTACTTTATAGAATTTATTTATCCTTAATAACAATTGTACCTGCGATATAATCGCCAAAACGACGTTTGCCTCGCGTGATTAAAGCGTAAAACGGACAACAGAAACAAAAATTTCTCAGGCAGGAGTTGGAGAGGGTTATTGGTTTTCCATCGGAGAAGTTAACCACTCTGAGCCCAAATAATCCTTTTCAGAAATTTTTTCTTTCTCTGATCAAAATAATCCAGAAAAAGGAATAAATAACTATAAATTTTGGGATCAAGTACTAAAATAATATAAAGGAGCTTTTTTCTTTTATTATGTGTAACCTTCAATCTGCTGTCAAAAATGGGAGGAATCCCCGTGATAAGCAATGAATATCTATTTAAAATCAGTTTGATGGGAAATCCCTTAAAACAGATTATTACAGCAATAGGACAACTGACAGGAAATACTTCCTCAGATTGGGTTAAAAGTGTCGTTGGAGGTATTATTAATACCACTGGAGTCGATGTAATGACTCATCGCATATGGGTGGATTCACAGATGGTAAAACTAGTTCTTTCTCTAATACACCCTGCAGATTTTTTTGAGAAATTACGCCCGACATTTTATCGGGGAGCCTCTGCAGGAATAATTTTCTTTGATAAGGGTGACCGAGCCTCTTTTGAAGCAGTAAACTACTGGTATGCTGAATTTAAATCCATCATAACGAATCCATCGATTCCAATGGTTTTAATTGGATTTCAAACTGATTTTGAGGATGTAACCGATACAGAGGGTCAAATCGCTTCCTCTAAGTTGGGATTAAAGTATATTACAATAACACCCAAGACCAAAGAAGGGATAGCACATATCTGCACACAGCTTGTGCGAGAGGTTCAAACAGAACCCCTGTAATGAATAACATTACTTACATTATAATCCCTATCAAAGTTTACTCCATTTTTGAGGGAATACTAATTGATTCTTCTAGAATCTCTTATTTTTTATCCCAAAAATCATGTTTACTCCCTTTCTCCTCCTTTTTTGAGGATTAACTCCAACCTAATACAATATAATTCTTTCAGTATATGGATTAATATGAAATAATTCTCCCACGATCTTTTTATTTTGTTCTTTTAAATATTCAGAGAGAAAAGTGTGAAAATCTTTGAGTACTAAGTCAGTAATTCGGAATCGTTTTTCTGGAATCCCTTCCTCTACTACAAGATAACCACGGGATTTAAGATTTTCTAAATATAAGTTAATTTCCTTCTTATTGAGAGGTAAAAGTTCAAGAAGCTGGTTAAATGACAACCCTGTTTTACGAGAATTTTTCCTAGCTAAGAGAAGAATAATACAGATTTCGTGTCTACTGAATCCAAATATCCTTTGGAGCTTCTGGATTGTGGTTTCAGCTTCTTTTAACGTCAATCCCATTTGATTAAATTCAGGTAGAGTCTTATATAAAACTTTGGATAGAATAACTATCAATACTTCCTAATATAACAAATATTATTGTATAGTTTTTGAGTTATTGTTTATTTCTTTTTAAACAAATCCTTTTAATTTATGATACATAATTTGTGAAATAACCTAGTAGAAGCTTTGATTTTACAACTCCTCTCATAAAATAATCGAATAAGTCAAAATATTGAAAACAATTTTACCCTGATACGATTTAGATGTTTTTAGCTAGTTTCATAATGGTTAATCTTATTAATTGAGTATCTCTAGATTTTACTATTTATTTTGAATGGTGAGGTTAAGTGGGATTTTCTCGTTTTCTTAATTCAAATTTTCTTATTCTATTGATTCTTAGTAGTATGATTATGTACAACATTTTTTCTTTTGATCTTCAATGGAACGAGCCCAAAGAAATTCATATAGATTTATCTGAACATATTTCTTATATCAATTCAAATATACATGTTTATCCGATGAAAATCTTTCAAACAACTGATTTTCTATACTATGGCATTTGGTATGTCACAGTATGGGGGGGAGAAGACTTTTCTTTCTTTGGATCGACAAATGATTACAGCTCATGGTCTAATTTAATTAACCTAGACTATCTCTTTTCTAGTATTGAAGGTGAATTAAGAGCTTGTGACTTTGTGGTATTGGAAAACAACTCTCTTGCTCTTCTTGGTATTAAAATTATAACTGAGACTGTGAATGAGACATGGATTACGCATCAAAATTTAGTTATGACGTTATCAAATGATTTAGGCACGAATTGGAGCCCTGTCTTATTAATCAACAATACAAATCTCCCGAGTACTTTTTTTGGTGTTTATTTTAACAATGGTATTAAATTCTGGACAATCGCGAATTATGCTAACCAATATGTCGAATATGTGTCTTTATGGACTTATAATGAGAGTTTGAAATCAATTTCTCAAACTCATGTATACCAACCTGAATCGTCTGTTTATATTTACAGAGGATCAGCAACTTCTAAGGAAGAATTGTTCTTTTTAGAACACGAGAATAACAATTATCATTTACTTTCTTTTAATGGTTCTGCTTGGAAACGGATTTATATTCCTTTGATTGATAAATACCCAAACATCCTAATTATTTCAACCTCAAAGTTGTATTTAGTTTATTCTTCCTCAGATCATGCATACTATATTGGCAAGCTATCCATTGATAATCAGAGAAATGAAATTACCATTAGTGGTTCAGCTAAAATTATTGCCGCTAGTAATTGGTTTGGTGTTTGGCCAATCTTGAATAGTTCAATTCCAACTTTATTTGTTCTTAGTTATACTGAAGGAGTTGCCTCTGTAACTAAATCCATCAACTGGGAAATTTTAATATTTACAGTTCTTTTTTCTCTATTCTTCATCGTTCTTTGGATATTTCCCTCCACCAGATCATCTTATTCTAAGGAGGAAGAAAAATGAATTATAAGGATCTTTTTAAATTCAATTATAGAAATATTTCTCATTATAACCACCTTCAAATTATTGTTGCACTACTTCTTCAATTACTCATTCCTTTTATAAAGACTAATAGTGTTGATTCGAGCGGTGAAAGCACCAGAACTACTATTTATCTTTTTTATTATTTTCAGGGAGATACTAGCAGACTCTTAATCCCATATATTTTTTTAATTCTCCTATTCTTAGCTCTCTACCTTAACTTCATTCAAAAAGAAGCCAAATATTTTGATATTTTACCTTTATCCCTTGTTCCAATTCTTTTCTATACATTTTTCATTGGATTGATTTCCTTGAGTCAACCTGTTGCCCTCCCTCGTTTTGAGGTATACATTGAATGGGGTTATATGGTACTACTTTCCTCTGTTATCGCATATTATGCAATTTATATATATCTTAAAAAACAAAAAATCAACCTGATTAATCATTTAGAGGAAAGAGAAAAGGAAATTAAACCTCCATCATCTAACACTGGTACTGAGAAACGTTGGATTGCTTTTCTGCTGTGTTTTTCTGCTTTACCAATGGCTGTTACTGTTCCTGCATTAGGAGCCTTTGCCACTAAATTCATGAATCATGAAGAATTGACCTTTTTCACCGCTTTTGGTATTCCATTATCTAAGCCCGAGTCCTATTTTTATTATCGATTTTTTTCAAGCTTGGAAAGTCTAGTTAATTCTCCTATTTTCATTTCATTTATCACTTTCATTATTTTTGCTTCTGGAATTCTAGCTATTTGGTCAATTATGAAGCACTCAACCATTCAAATTGTGGAAATATTCTTTATTATTGCTACACTGCTTTTTCTGCTATTGATGAATACCTATACAATTTTATTTCTTTATATTTTTTTCCCTTGGTTTCTTATTCCTTTTTGGATAATTTATGATGGTCGTAAAGACTTAAATTTACAAAAAGAAGGAATCCTCCTTTTTACATTCTTCCTAGCTATTGGAACTATACTATTGTTTATTCAATTTCTGCTTCCATTTGATCTAGAATTGTTTGCATCATATCCAGGGTTAGATCAGATAAGAATACGCCCTACTTTTATTTTCTTGATATTCCCATTTCTTCTATCTGTGATTCATCGAATGGGTAAAATTAAATGAGTATTAATTGCTTTACTCTATTTTGTAGTTTTTCCGAAGTAGATTCAGCTGATTTATCGGATATTCTTAGTGCTCTATATAAACATGTGTCCCAGCAACCATATTTTTTCCTCAATTGACTCATAATTACCCCTAAAATGGTTCTAATTATGATAACACTTTTTAATTCCGACAAACAATGAAAAACTTCAGTTCAAGTATCCTTTGCAATTTTTCCAACTTTAAGAGGACTCGTTCTGAATTCAGGACTTAGGGGAGAAAATTTAAGACTATTTATCCAATAAGCAAACCAATCCTATATTAGTTAATTTGAGATGTGTAGTTAAAATGACCTTTGAAAAAGCTAGAATGGATTTCCCATTATTAGAAAGAGTAAATTATCTATCAACTGCAAGCATCGGACTTGTACCTAACTCTGTCATTGATAAAGCAATTTCCACATTTGTTGATCTGGCACAAGGGGGAACTATTGCCTTAAATGAGGATAAAGAAGTTTCTATATATGAAACTCTACGAAATGAAGGTTCAAAATTATTAAGCTGTAATAAGAAAGAGATTGCTGTTTTTAACAGCGTATCTGAAGCAATGAATGCTATTGCCTGGAGTTTGGGGATAAAATCTGGGGATATTATCTCTACATCCGAAGAATTCCCGAGTGTGACCTACCCTTGGTTAAGGTTAATGAAAGATACTTCACTTAATATCGACATCATTAAAGCAAATAAGGGCTGCATATCTAATGACGAATTACTTAACAGGATCAATGAAGATACTAAAGTTGTTGTTTTAAGTCATGTTGAGTATTCTACGGGACAAAAGTTTGATTTAGCACAATTAGCGGATGCAGCTCATGATGTTGGAGCCCTTCTCATTGTAGATGGGATTCAAGCTGCAGGATATTGTCCACTTTTTGTTAAAAAATGGGCTGTTGATGTTTATATAACTGGTAGTTATAAATGGCTCTGTGCTCCTTTTGGAACAGCCATTGCATATATTTCTCCCACTTTATGTGACCGACTCGAGCCAGCTCTTGTGGGATGGAGATCTGTAGAAGACATCTGGAGCTTCAATCCAGAGAAATTGGTATTCACGACTGGTGCCAAAAAATTTGAATATAGTACCAGTGCCTATGGAGCAAAAATCGGTTTGGCAGAAGCTATTCACTATTTAAATGAGTTGGAAATTCGAAATATTGAGTTACATTCCGAAAAATTGATAAATATTCTTTTAGAGGAATTAGGACAGATTAAAGGAGTTAATTTAATTACTCCAAGCCTACGTGGTTCTATAGTAACTTTTAATATTAATCAAAAGGATATTACAAAGATTGGACAACAACTAGCAAATCTAACAAGACCAATCATAATTACTATTAGACAAAATAGACTAAGAATTTCTCCACATTTTTATAATAGGGAATCTGATATACTTGATTTCATAGATGAATTTAAGAAAATCATTCAGTAAATCCAGTCTTGTATCATCAGATAAAGGATGTGATTTAATGACAGAAATCGTCTATCTTCCCCAAATCAAAGAGACTATAAAGAAAATTAACCTGATTGAAATAATCGAAGAGGGATTCGTAGCATATTCACAAGGAAAAGTAATTGTGCCACCTGTAGGGGAAATGATTTTTGAAAACCCTCCAGGAGATTGTCATATTAAATATGGATATATTGTTGGTGACAATTATTATGTTGTAAAAATAGCTCAAGGATTCTATGAGAATCCAAAATTGGGTCTCCCTTCCACAAACGGATTAAATATTTTATTTTCACAAAAAACTGGTGAAATACTTTGTATTTTACTTGATGAAGGCTTTTTGACAGATATAAGAACTGCAGTAGCTGGAGCCATTGCAGCCAAATATATGGCTCCTAAAGAAATAAATACCATTGGTATTATGGGGACTGGAATGCAGGCAAAATTACAATTAAAGTATTTAAAATCAGTCGTTGATTGTCAAAATGCATTTATCTGGGGGAGATCTGAAGAAAGCCTTCGAAGATATACAGAGGAGATGAGTGATTCAGGTTATGACCTTCAAGTAACCCAGAAACTCCAAGATATCCCTCGAAACTGTAATTTGATTGTCACATGTACTCCCTCAAAAGCACCATTAATTCTTGCTAAACACGTACAAAAAGGAACTCATATAACCGCGGTAGGTTCTGATACTTCTGAAAAACAAGAATTGGAGCCAAAAATTCTCAGAATAGCTGACAAGGTGATTGTTGATAGTATTTCACAAGCTCAGTCAAGGGGAGAATGTTATCATGCTCTTCAAAAGAAAGAAATCGTGAAAGAAGACTTGATTGAACTTGGAAATATGATATTAGAAAAGACACTCCAAAGAACTACAGAAGATGAAATAACCATCGTGGATTTAACAGGAGTCGCTGTCCAAGATTTACAAATATCTAAAGCGGTTTATAAAGCAGTAAACTGAAAAATTGATTCAATAGAGATGTTACTAGACTAAGAAATACAATTTAATAACCCTTCTAGAATCTAATAATTTCTTCCTAAAAAAATATTGGATGATCTAATATTGTATTAAAATCGGATTAAAACACCTAAAAATACAATTAAAGAATACAATATAATTATTATTTGAATGTAAATAATTTATGGGATTTGTTTACAAAAAGCCTGATTATAATTAAAGATTGATGGGCCTCCGCCCGAATGAAGAAATAAAATCTTTTCATTTTCAGAAAAATTTCCAGATTTAATCATATCAATTATACCTACCATGGCTTTACCATTATAAACAGGATCTAGAAACACCCCTTCTAATTGTGCGACCAACTTTACTGTTTCCACCATTTCTTTGCTTGGCAAACCATATCCGGGTCCTTCATACCCAGTTACTATTTTAGTAGGAATTCTCGATAGATCTTGGTTTACATTAAATTTCGACTGGAATTCTTTTACAATCCTGACTGTTTCAGTTTCTAGATATGATGCATCAATTCCTGCGCTAATAGAAATAATGTTGATCTCAGGATAAAACAATTTTTTTCCGATTAACAATCCCGCTTGAGTTCCACTACTCCCAGCAGCATGTACAAAATAATTAAATTCAATATTAGATTGCTTGATTTGGTTTTTTATCTCTAAAATGCAATTAATGTACCCTAAAGCACCAAGAGCGTTTGATCCACCTGTAGGAATTATATATGGTTTTTTACCTTTTAAAATTAGCTTTTTCTCTCTTTCCCTCATATAATTTTTTCTATCTGATGAATTATTAACAATATAGAGAGGTATTTCAAGAATTTTGAATAATAAAAAGTTACCTGTGATTTCTGAGGGTTCTATACCAGATAAAACAAGTTCACAGTTAATTCCGAGCTTTGATGTGCAAGCAGCTGTTTGTAGACAGTGGTTTGAATAGATTGCACCTTCTGTTATGACAGTATCTGCGTTCTTCTGAAGTGCATCTGCGAGTAAATATTCTAACTTGCGATTCTTGTTTCCACCAAAAGCAACCCCTGTAAGGTCGTCTCTTTTCATATATATTTGAGGCCCTTCCAGATAATCAGAAAGTCGATTTAATGCTACAATTGGTGTTGGTAACAAACATAAATTTATTTTGGGGATATCATATAAGTTGAATGACATATTTATCTCCGAAGCTTTTGTTTTAGGGGTAATTTATCAAGTTTCTTTTGAAATCATATTTTTAGTCTTTGATTTAGGTCGAGTGTCAGTTCTATATAACAAAAACTCAAAGAGATATTATAAATTCAGAAAAAAACGCTAAATACAATTTAGTAAGTTTTATCTCGATATTCTGATCTGTTTTTATTTTCTTATCCAAAACCTGGCAATGATAATTCTCTATTTCAGTGGGATTAAGACAGAGTATTTTTACTCCTTCTATGGAAATAAGTAATTTATGTCGTAGGACTGAAGTGCTAGATGTCGAGAAATGGTAAAATCCTGATTTCTTTTCAAATATGGAATGTTAATTATATAATAAGCGTCATCTATTTCTCAATGATTAGAATGTAAGGAGATCCAAAATTGACCATTTCAGCCCCACTCATTATGGAATATTCGTTTAGGAAACACTTTAACACCTCAAATTTCCTTAAAAAATTTTTCATGATTCTTTTTCTGCCATTTCTTCCTATCTACACCGTAAGTAAAGGTTTCCAAGTTCGTAAATGGAAAAAAATCCAAACCCAAAGGCCACCTCGTATGTGGAAGTATGTGATTGTAATGGTTTTGGTTTATATTTTTACTTTCTATCCATTAACAATTTCCCTCTTCTACCTGTTTTTACAGCTTTACTTATTCCCTCTTTCCTTATTAATTACCTATTTTCTGAATAAAAAAGATATTGAAAAGGAGGAGGAATTTAATTACGAATTTTTAGGAATCGAAAAAGGTACATTTCATGTAATAGGATTTCAGAAGTCTAGTTGGACCTTTTGGATCTTCCTGTTATTAACAATCCTCACTGGAAATCTGTTTTTGGTAATAACCTTTACTGCTTTAGTCTTCATTTGTTTTCCTAAAATTTATCGATTTTTGTACTTTATTCCCAAAAAGTTGTTAATCCTTTCTTATTCATTTTTTGGGTTCTTAAGTTATATTCCTGGGGTGAATTTGAGAGGGATGTGGTTTATAGAAGCTGATTCCGAAATTAAAAAGCTCCATAATGGATTAGATCTTATTAAATTTATCATTGGAAAATGGAAACCCTTTTTCGTAGTCAACGCGGGTATATCTGCCTTAATGGTCAGACTTATCCTTTGGCTTCGGGGTGATCCTCCTGTTCAGGCATTAATCTCGATAGAAGCATTATCTAGTGTGGGTTTTTTGTTTGTATTTTTGATTGTACCCATAATCATGGCGATTTATTTTGTTTGGGTTTGGGTTTGGGAGGATGCTGAAATAAAAGTAGCTCAAACACATTTTAGTACTGGAAGTCGAGATGCAGATGGAAAAAGAATTACTGAAACCACCCTCCTCACTTTTGCCTCAGATTCTATTACTAATATCTTCAGTTTGGTCTTTGGGATTCCTTCAGTTGTATGGCTTGTAGATAAAATGGTAACTACTGATGAATTAAGCCATGGAGGGACATTTGGTCTATTAGCTATCTTAGGGCTCTTTTTCATCGTTACTGGGGTCTCAACTATTTTCATGGGAATCATGTACTATCGGTCTGGTATTCATGCTGAACTTGTTAATCGTTTACGATTAGAAATTCAAAAAGAAAATATCTCTAAAGACGAATCTTCTATTAAAATTTGTTCTTCAACAGTTACACCAATTCAAGTTATTTCATAGTATCAATTCACAGGGTATTGATTTTCAATAGGATTTTTAATTCATCCTGTTTGATTACCAGGTCCTCTCCAGCATGGGAGATCTTTATGTAAAACAGGTGAAACTTGTTCTATTCAGGAGGATTAAGGAGTTTCTTTCTTTGAAGAATTGTGAAAAAGTAAATAATTATTGAGTTGAAAAGATGTGCTTGTTACTCTGACCAAACATGACCTAGAGAATTCTTGACAAACTTAGCCCAGTATTTTAACATCCAAATTCGATCTTCCTTATTTTTAATCTCGAATCACATTTTCAATCTTTTTAAGGAATGCAATATCAAGGAATTCAACAAATAATTCTTCAAGATGAATAGCATCTTCAATGTCTTTATCAGAACCAAGAATGTAGTTTTTATATGAGATAATGCTTTTTATCTTGTTAATGAAGATTAAAGACTGGTTAAAATAATTGTTTTACAAGTTGTCTTCTTTACAAATTCAAGTGCATTCTCCATAGAATTATAATGCATAGGTATCGCATATTTCAGCTTTGAAACTTTTTCTAGTGAAAGTACTATATCTAACGCGGCTTCCATGTTATATATTGGGATTAACGCGATGTCCGTCACAACCGATCTGAACTCTGGTATGTCATCTGAATCTCCTGGATGAAATATTCGTACCGCTCCAAAGTCAATATTTACTCCTATCAAACCTAAGTCCTTCATGTGGGAACCACTATAAATCGTATAACTTGGGATAAAATTTAGTGTAATCCCTTTTATTGTTATATTATCATAGGAAGAGACAATATTATGCTTATATGAGCTATTTAAATTAATTAAGTATGTTGTACACCATTCGGGATAATATATTTCTGTGTTTAACGGATCAGATATATTTAGTATGTCATTTAACGATAAATGATCGTAATGATGATGTGTAATTATTAGAATGTCCGCCTTTTCCACCTGGTCTAAAGTAATTTCATAGGGATCGATATAGATGGTTAAATTGTCTGTCTTAAGCTTAAAACTAGCAGATCCATACCAGGTAATGTTTACTCCATAATAAACCAAATAGTCCTGTTGGATCACTTTATCTTCAGTTAGTTGGGAATTAATAATTATGAAAAACCCTATTGAAACAGAGACAATTACAAGTATGATAATTACTCCTTTTATTGAAATTAACTTAGTTTGTTCCATTCTCGATCAAAACTTTCTTCCCCAATACTATTTTAAATTTCTATTAGGTGCAATCAATCTTTCTTGGATTAGGTGAGATATTGTCTTAGAACAATATGATTTATAAAATGGTATAGTCTGTGGATCTTCAATTTGTTGGCTTGCGTGATAAATAGGCTATTCTTAATAATTGACTGTATAAAAATATCCCTTTATAGAATTCATTTAATATTCAGCATAAAACATATCATCATAAAGTGTTTCTAACTTATTTTTATGAATAAGCTCCATTTGGGCGAGTTTTTCAAAAACTAATGAGTGTTCTTTCGTTTGTGTTGCCTTTGCCATTCTTGTGTATAATTCGTAAGCTCCTTTTTCCTCCTTCATAGCAAATACAAGTGTTTGTTGAAGATTGGTATCTTCACCAATGGTAGTAGGAGTCTGGAGATGATCTGATAATTTAAGATCTTGTACTTCATCTA
>JAEOUE010000224.1 GCA_016839515.1 Candidatus Hodarchaeum mangrovi | reverse complement strand
GTAAACACACCTATAAGGATTATTATACCACCCAAAAGAGCAATAGATGAATTTTGAGAACCCATTACATTAAATATAATTGTTCCAATAATTATCAGTATAATTGGTATTAATAAAATCCAAACTCGGTATTCTACGGTAACTTTTTTCGTGTTTGAAATTTCTACATCCATCCTATTATTTATTAACATAATTAATTTGTTAATGATCATTATCTTGGTTTCTTTAAAAAGAGGCTTCTTGAAAATATTAATTGTTTATAATAAAAATATTAACTAAAGTACAATTTAAACCAATTATACTTATTGCATGATCTCTAAGTCATTCATTACTACGTTTCCATGCTATACTTGTATTATTTCCAACTCATTGTTTTATAGGATTCCTTTAACATATGTTATTCTCAACGAAAAAAGGTCTTCTTTAAAAATTTTGAATTCGATCAAGTTTGTAATTTAATCAAAATTACTGAAAAAACCTCAGAATAGAATTTTGTAAATCTGTCCAATATAAAGTGATGTAAGAATTTTAAAGAGCATATTACGCAAGATTATCTATTCTATCATAAATTACGTAAAGTTCTTCGATGTTTCTTTTGATCTTGTGTAAATAACTTTATACTTATCGCATTCTACTTCATAACAATTCCTACATCCTTCCATCTCACTAGGAATAACTGGTTCGATTCTGACTTCTAGATTTAATGATTCATATAGTTCTTTATACTCTTGGATACGATGATCTTCAATGATAAATCTCTTTTCCCATCCCTCCTTTTCTAACAGCGACCTTTTCTTATTATTTCTGTTATTAGGCGTTTTAAATTCGTCCTATATTTTTTCTTGTTTAAAAAAGCTCATCATCTAGTTCTTCATTTCCTTCAGGCATTCTCCCAAACTGCTGCATAAATTGTTGTAATAATTCACTCTCTTTCTTTGTGTACATTGGATCTTCATCGAATCCAAAATATCGGGCTTTGATATTAGAATCTAATTGTTCCTTCAGTGTTTGCATTAGGTTTGGAGTTCCTTGAATTAAAATAATTTGTTTATTTTCATCAAGAAGTTGAATCGCACCTTCAGTTTCAGGGACGCAATTGATATTTTCCTCCGTAAATTCTATCCATTTTTCTGGAGGGAGAGTTACAGATGAAATTTCTAACCTTAAATCACATCTCAAACATCGTTTTGCTTCTTCGATTGCCATTTCTTCAGTATATCCAGTTTCGACTTCATCAAAATTGTTTAAACGTTCTGATATAGATAAACTGGGCATCACGTTTCTTTTTCTGTCAAAAAAGTCTTCATCGCGACCTAGCCATGGATTTGAAGGGATTTTTCTAGCATGCCTTACATCAATCTCTCCAGTCCCTCCTAAATAGATATCAATTGAAGATGCAGCTTTTCGGCCTGTTTCAATAGCTTGAACAACAGAAATAGGTCCTTCTGTGACTTCTCCTCCAGCAAAAACTCTTGGTATTGTGGTTTCAAGATTTTTTTTGTTAACAATTATCAATCCTCCAGGAGAAACGTTAACATTACCCGATGTTCCGAGAAGTGTTAAGTCAGGACTTTGTCCAATCGCCATAATTATTGTATCTGCACTTATTGTCTTTATGATTGATTCATCATAAGATGGATTAAAATTCCCCTTATCGTCAAAAACACTCGTACATTTAACTAATTCAGTCCCAATTACTTTTCCATCTTTCTCTAATATTTTTTTAGGACCCCATGAACAATTGAGCTCAATTCCTTCTTCTAAAACTTGCTGTATTTCCCATTCATGGGCTGGCATTTCTTTTCTAGACTCTAGACATGCTATTTGAACTGTATTAACACCTAGGCGTAACGCTGTCAAAGCTACATCCATAGCTACGTCTCCTCCACCTATAACAAGGACACGATCTTGAATTTTCACTTTTTTATTTTGATTAACTTTTTTGAGGAATTCTAATCCCCACAGAACATCTTCATGTTCTATCCCAACGATTTTAAGTCTTTTAGCATTTTGAGCTCCTATTGCTAGTAAAATTGCTTCATAACCTTGGGAATTTAAATCATTGAGGGTTAATTGTTTCCCAATTGTATAATTTGTTTTGAAATCAATTCCCATATTCAAGAAATGCGCAAGATCTTTTTGTAGAATGTCATGAGGCAATCTATATTTAGGGATTCCAAGGTTCATCATTCCTCCAACTTCTGGTTCTGTTTCGAATACAGTTGTTGTATGACCTTTCTTAGCTAGATAATAAGCAGCAGTTAATCCAACTGGACCTGCTCCAACAATAGCTATTTTTTTACCTGTTGCAGGAGAGGTTATAATTTTTGATTTCCATGCTCCTGAATCGTTCTCTAATGCAAACCTTTTTAGTGCACATATGGCAATTGGTTCATTAATCTGAGTACGACGACATTTCTCCTCACATACATGAAAACAGATTCTTCCCAGTACATACGGTAGAGGAGTTTTCTCACGAATTACTGCAACTGCTTCATCAAATTCCCTTTCGGCAATGTGGTGAATATATCTGGGAACATCAGCTTCAAGAGGACAAGTAGTTCGACAGGGAACAAGAGCATTCTCTCTATCAGCCCATAATATATCCTTATCCGATAAAGCCCCCGTTGGACAAACTTCAACACAAGCACCACAGAATTTGCATCCTGACTCTTTTAGGGTCGATGCAATACTTCCGACAATTACTTCTCCGTTAGAAAAAACAAAACCAAGTGCATCTACTCCCCTAATATCCCGACATATTCTAATACATCGCGTACAACCAATGCAAAGTTCATAGTTTCTTATAAAAAGAGGTTCATCCTCCAGAATCGGAATTGGTTGAGAAATATATCGTGGCGTATCTTCTTTTATTCCTATATACTCTGCAACTTTCTGTAATTCACATCTTCCAAATTCTGGGCAACAACGTTCTTCAACTGGAACATTAGTTGAACAAGGTTCACGACTGCATCCTTCTTGCTGAGCACAAGTTAAACAGGCATGACGGTGTTTAGAGAGAATATCTTTCAGTTTTTCTCTTCGAAAATCTTTGATTTCGGAGATATCTGTCCAAATTGTGAGATTTTCATTAATAAAATAATTGCATGAGGTTACTGGTTGACTTTCACCTTCTATCTTTACAACACATAATTGGCAACCTTCATGTTCTTGTAATGGAATTGATTCATCATTTTCATATTTAATATTGCCTCGAAAGACACTTTCAAGTGGTTTTAGTCCATGAGCGGATGATAAATCAGGATGTGAACAGAGTCTAGGTATATAAACTCCAACGCCTTCAGCAGCTTTTAAAATCGATAATCCTTTTTCAACAATGAACTCCATCCCATTTATCTTAAGAGAGAAATTTTCCATTTTCTTAAGCTCCCAAAACATGCTTTATTGTGAATTTGATGAGTTCAAAATTAATAAAGAGAAGAGTGTGTTAAGAAACACTTCACCAAGAATGGGATAGAGCACCAAGATCACAGATTTGAATACAAGGCAACTCTATTCGTCCTGTAATGGGTTTACAAGGAGCACATGAATATTTAATTTTCTTTCGGTGCTCCTCGGTTACCCGTGCCACTAAATCCTCGGCCAAAGGATCCAATTCATTTTCACTTACCTCTAAAACTTTTTCAGGGCAAGCTTCGACACATTTAGCACATCCATTACAAAGTTCAGTGTCGATAGTAATATAATATTCTCCTGAACCGTCTCTATAGCCGTAATTTGCCTTCATTTTCTAGTCACTTCTTATATAAATATGATAACCATTTTTCTAAGCTTACTTCCTAGCTTTTTCTACCAGAGCTTTCCCAAATAAAGCAGCACCTATTGCACCAGCAAGCTGTGGATCAATACTAGGTTCGGGAGCAGTTATCTTTAGTTCTTTCTCAATTCGAGAAACAACACCAATATTTTTCGCAATTCCTCCAGTAATAGCAAAATCATTTTCCACTCCAAGTCGTTCTAGCAGTGTTACAACACGATGAGCCATCGCTCCACAATAAGCAGCTAATACTGTTTCTTTGGTCCAGCCTTTCCGTAATAAACCAACCGCCTCAGATTTTGCAAAAACCACACAAGTACTACTTACAGGTTCAGGTTCTTCTTCAACCAACGACATTTGGCCTACATCGTTAATATGGATCTGAAGAAGATCTGCAAAAACTTCCATACCTCTTCCTGTTCCTGCTGCACATTTATCATTCATTAGAAATGCAGTTACTTTACCTCGATTGTCACAACGTATCGCTTTACAATCTTGGCCTCCCATGTCCAATACTGTTCGGATTGTAGGACCATACATAAAATTAGCACCACGAGCATGACAGGCGATCTCTGTGAGAGCCCTATTTGCAAATGGTACATTTACTCGGCCATATCCTGTACCAACTGTATATTTAATTTTATCCAAAGGAAGTCCAGTACCTTCTAATGCCCAGTTCATTGATCTATTTGCACTATCTGGACTATCACTTCCAGTCCTCATGTTCGAATAACAGAACATGTCGCCATCAACCATAACAACAGATTGTGTGCTTACTGAACCTACATCAACTCCTGCGGAAATTATGTCTCCCTCTTTCCAATCAAGATCAGGATTATTCCAACGTGATTCAGTCCATCTCCAATATTCTTTAGTTTCTGTATTAGCCATGTTCTTATCCTCCATTTAATTTATCTTGAGCTAAAAGTGCGGCTCCATAAGCTGAAATGAATTCCGGTACTATAGGATCTTTGGGTACTAATAGATCATAACCAAGGTTTCGTGTCATTGCATCGACAAAACCTATATTGTTTGCTACACCACCCACAAGAGCAACTTCCTTTTCAATACCTACTCTACGTGCCATGCTTGTAATTCGATCAGCAATAGCATCATGCACCGCTCGAACAATATCTTCCTTCGGAGTTTTCTGATGTATTAGCGAAACTACTTCTGATTCTGCAAAAATAGTACATTGGGCATTCATCGGAACTGCTTTTGTAGATTTCAAAGACAATTCTCCCATTTTTTCCAAATCTACTTCTAAAGCTCTTGCCATAGCTTCTGTAAAAGCACCTGCCCCTGCAGCGCATTTTTCATTTATCCCAAAATCTACAACCTTTCCGTTTTCATTTAAGCGAATTGCTCGACCTTCTTCAGCACCTACATCAATTACGGTACGTACGGAAGGATACACTGCATATATTCCACGTGCATTAGCACTGATTTCAGTCACTTTTTCATTTGCGAAAGGGATGGCATCCATTCCTGCACCTGTTGCTGTAATGTATTTAATTTCACCTCGAGTCATTCCAATTTTTTTCAATGCTCTGTTTATAGCTTCATCTGCAGAAGCTTTTTGGTCAAAACCACTCAGAACAGAAGCAGTAGATAGAATTTTATCGTTTTTTAAGATCAAAACTTTTGTATTTTTTGCTCCTAAATCAATTCCAATTGTTGTCATAAGAAATCACCACAACTAATCTACTAATTTTTTCACTCCGAGGCTTTCCATAAATGCGTCTATCCGAATCATTGTTTTAGTAAGATCGAATTCTCTTTCATCACCCATATTCCCTTCAAATGGCATTACTGGAAATCCTGCTTTCTGAATCGCTAAACGATTTTCTGCTATACCAAGACTTAAACCTTCACAGCCTCTATTAAAGTGCAAAAGAACACCATTAAGTTTCCATTCACGAGCAATCCGAATCATCATTTCAGATTTCAATTTCGGATGATAGAAGTGTTGCCATTCAGGTTTACTTAAATTCCACTCTGCGAGAGCTCGTAAAGCTTCGTCTCGGTTTGTAATCTCAATATCTGGGATAGTTCTAGGCCCCCAAGTGCCATCTTCTTTATCTTCCCACAGTCCAATGAGTGCAAACGTATACAAACTTCCGATTGATATACAGCCATATTTCTCTAGGTAACGAAATACTTTGAGAAATGCCCATGGGGGTTGCGTATCTGTCATAATACGGCATTGTTCGTTCTCCACAGCGGCAATACCCCGCTCTACACGACTTTTAACTTCAGGGTAAAGATCTTTCTCATAGAAATCTGCAGTCCATTGTGAAGATTTTCTTAAAGTGCCTAAAACATATAATGAATACATAGATTTTTCATCTAAGGGTGCAGGTATTGTTTTATTTAACTCACAAATAGCTGCCCAATAATGACTTGCACGGAATTCATTATGAACTGCTTTAATCAAGAGGTCATCATCATAATCTCTTCCTGTAATCTTTTCTAACCATTTTATTCCATCATGCATTTGCCCTACAATATAATTAATTCTACTTTCAGTCAATTTTTCATAAGGTCCTACTGAAACATCGATACTGAAGGTTGGGATTCCTCCTTCAAGGTCACTTG
>JAEOUE010000223.1 GCA_016839515.1 Candidatus Hodarchaeum mangrovi | reverse complement strand
GGAAGAAGAATATTCATTACACATCTAATTGTTGTTGTTTTACCAGCTCCATTGGGACCAAGAAAACCAAAGATTTCTCCTTTTTTAATTTCAAGATCTAGATTTTCTATACCACGAACTGAGCCATAATACTTCGTTAGTCCTTTTATTTTTAACTTTATGTTACTGTTCATCTCAATTTCTTCCTCTATTTAGTAGAAATTGTTATTCATCTTTAAGCATTGCATTGTTTGAGTCAATATTGCAAAGCTATGCATTCCATTGCAACGCAAAATATATATAAAAAGCTTACTCTGAGGGTAATTGCTTCTAATTACGAAGAATAAGCTCTTACTAAAAAATTTCCTTCATTATTAGGCAGAGGATTTGAGTATGAATGACAGGGGCCATAAAACTCTCTAAATATGAAAAAAAGTTTATTGAACTGTATGGAGACTTATTCACCCTTCGTGAAAGATCCAAGAACTTTGGTAGAATATTTTCCTTATTAATTTTAAAAGCAACAGAGGAGAATCACGGTTTAACCCAAGATCAAATTGTTGAATGTCTTATAAAAAATGGATTGGTACCAAATATTTCTCAATCGACTGTTTCGAGAACTTTAAAACAACTACGGAAAAATCAATATTGCCAATCTGTTGGTCACAATGTTCGTGAAAAACAAAAATACTTTACGAAAAAAAGCTTCCATGATCTTGCATTTGATTTAATCCAGCGTAATATAGTAGACGGAAAGAAAGTTATCATCTCTATGAATGACCTAAAAAGTGAAATTCCCGACGAGCTAAAAGATCAGAGTAAGACTCAAAATCTACTTTTTAAAATCGAAGATATCGTTGATTATTTCGAATTTATTACCCAAGTTTATCTCGATTTACTTGAGAAAAATAAAGATCGATTTAAATCATCCTGATATTCATGTTTTCCAAACCTTAAGTCTCTTGTACACTGGTTATTGTTCCTGTAAACTATTTTCCCTGTTCCATTTAATTCATCATAAAAGAGGAATTAAAAATATTCATGTCCATTAATTTTCTTAAAACTGATAAAAAGCATGACGCAGATTATTGCTAAATATAGAACAGTAACAATCACATCCTCTAAAATAATTGTTTGTTCGTAGAGTATTCTTATTCTATCAATCCAGTAAAATGGGGTCAATGTAGAAAGAAATTGAATTTGATCAATTGTATGTGCTATCATAAAAACCAATAGAATTCCAAAATACATCATTCCTGAAAGAGCAACGGCTTTTCCAGGATTTTTTATGAATGTACAAAGCAGAACAATTAAATAGGTCATTGTAATAACAATCAGAAATGTAAGGAAAATTCCAACTCCCATAATTGGAATATAATCAACACCATACCCAGATGCAATTATACTAACGATATACGCAACATAATTTAGTAAAAATATTGTAAAGATTTCTAAAGTTATAGCAGCCAATCTTTGCTTCAGGATTTTCGAGTTCGGAATTGATTGTGCAAATAGTAAATCTAAAGTATTTGATTTTTGATCTCTAATAATTATTTTTGATCCCAAAAATGCTGCAACTATTCCGGAATAAAGGAAATACTCTCCGAATCCTTCAGTAGCAATATATCCAATGAATGAAGTTGCTACACCATGATTACGTAAAATTGCACTCATCAAGATATCTATCGAACTGTAAGTTTTTGAAAGTCCAATCCAAGCTATGTCTCCAGGATACATGAAAGGGGTAACAAGACCTGAAACTGTCAGTAATAACGCAAATATATAAATAAAAGGCTTATCTGATTGAATTTGTTCGACAAAACATGGAAATCGATGTTGAAATCTTCCGATAAAAAAGAAAAGGAAAGGAATTCCTTTTTCTTTAGCCTTTTTTTCTTGAACTTTATGAGAATAATGAGGAATAAGGTCTTTTCTATCATTAATTAGTAATATTATTCCAAATAGCAAGATAGAGAAAATAGTAAGGTAAACAGCCTTATCCCAAACAACCTGGTCAATGGAAGGTTTAAGAATGGTTGTAGCACTGTCATAATAATAAAATACTTGAAAATATTTTAAGAATTCTAATTCTTCTGAAAATAAAACAACAAGGCTTATTATAAATGATCCGACAATTATTATACCAACGTACCGTTTAGCACGACCAGAATCCAAGAATAAAACAGCAAAAAAGATACTGAGTAGGCTTATAAAGACAAGAAGAGTAAATAATTGAATACACGATGCAAATAATATCTCAACGGAAATATTTTGTCCAATTACAAGTGATGAAAAATAAACAACAATAAACAAATAAACAATTGACCCTAAAGATATTACTAGAACAGCTAATATTTTTTCTAGTAAAACCTTTCTCCTAGTAATTGGATTTGACATCAGTAAATCCAGTGTATTATCATCATTATCCATTGAAAAAATGTTTGTACCCATAAATGCAGGTATTGCTGTGTATAAAATTCCAATATAACTAAATAGAAACAAGGCTAGCCAAAATCGATATTCCCCTCCCTCTCCGTATACTATTCCATATATCGCCTCCCAATCGCCCATATCCTCTAGACCCGTGACTTGTTCAACAGCTGCTTCATCACCAGGATAAATCATAATGATTAAGAGTATAAATATAGAAGAGAAAAATAAAAAGGCAAATATTAATCCTTTTTCTTGTTTTATGTTATCCAGAAAAACTTTCATTCATTTCACCCCAGAATTTCTTTTAAGATCATAGAAATGCATAAAATAGTCTTCAAGCGATGGTTCGGGTGCATAAAATTTTTCTATTGGAAATTTTGAGATTTTGTCAAGAAAGCTATTAAAATCTCCCTTTATTATTAAAATTAATTCATTTTTATCTTGTGATAATACTGTTATATTAGAATCTTGGAGTAAGGAAGGATCAACATCTGATTTAAAATCAATATGAACTTTCTGTACCACTTGTTGGTCGAGTTTTGAAACATCCATTGTTGAAATAATTTCACCCTCCCGAATTATAGAAACTATATTCGCAATTTTTTGGATTTCTCCAAGATAATGGCTAGAAATAAAGAAAGTTTTTCCATTTTTTGCTTCTTCAGCTATTAAATCGTATAAAACCTGTTGCATTAAAGGATCTAATCCACTAGAAGGTTCATCAAAAATATAGAAATCAGGATTATGCATGAATGCTTGCACTATGGCAACTTTTTGCCTATTGCCCCTACTTAACGCTTTAGTGTTTTTAGTAACATCTAAATCAAATAATTCTATCATTTCTTCCATTCGTGATGAGGGTTGTCCTGGTCTTAGAGAAGCAAAATAATTAAGCATTTGTTTGACAGTTAAATGCCCATATAGAGCTACATCACCTGGAATATATCCAATTTTTTCATGAATATGAACATTCGATCGATCAACAGGAATTCCAAATAATCTTACCTCCCCACTTGATGCTTTAAGAATGCTTAGAATAATTCTAATGGTAGTGGTTTTTCCAGCTCCATTTGGGCCTAAAAATCCGTAAACAGTTCCTGTTTCGACGATAATATTTATTTTCTTTACAGCAAGGAATTTTCCATAATATTTTGTTAGATTTTTGATTTCAAGAACTCTTTGTTCAGTCATTTAAATCATCCTTTATGCAGGTATTGATATTTAGTGAGGTCATTAACTGTGAAGATATTGATTTAAAAATATATAAAGCTACATATAATTCACTCTTGAAAACATTTAAAGCTACATATAATTCACTCTTGAAAACATTTAAAGCTATAACTCATTTCTTTCTTAG
>JAEOUE010000039.1 GCA_016839515.1 Candidatus Hodarchaeum mangrovi | reverse complement strand
GAATTTTCATATTTTCATTTGAATTTTTCAGTAGATAATTCCATATTGAGCTCCAAAAACTTGTTAAATATATTAGAAGTAAAACAGCTCCTAATACAAGGTGTATGGTACTGATTGCTTCTTCTCCTATAATAGAACTAATCCAGATTAAAATTGTTATTCGAATAGCATTCAAGAAAATTACACCAATACAACCAATTAGTCCTAGTGTTAAAACAGGAAATGCTTCTAAATCCCATTTTTGTCTTGTTATTAAGGTGAATATAAGGAAACAAATTATAAAAATAGTTAAACTTTGAATTCCAGAACAAGACTCAATTATCTCGAAATTAATAACTTCATTATGAACTTTTATTTCTAGTACTCCACTATTTAGTCTATTTAGAGAAAAATTAAAGATTTGTCCTAATAATATTGTTAGACTAAGCATTCCAGAAACCAAACAAAACATGACAGGAAGATTGCGGGTGAAGGATTGATGTGATATTCTAGATATAATAACCCCAAGAGTCACGATTAGTCCAATGGATATGATTTCCATTCCATATCTGTAGATTAATATAGTACCATTCACAGAAATATTAATCATTAGAGTTATAAACCAGTCGTCCCGAATAATAGTGAAAAAATGAATTATTACGATAAATAAAACTCCTATCATCAATATGGTTTGTGTTACTTGTTTATTTTTTATTTTTAAAAGCTTGTTCCAAAAAGAAAGTTCTAGGATGAAAATAATAAATTTAATAAGTATCTCTTGTGTTTCAAAAAGGAGAGAGAATGCACTCATAAGAATTAGGATATAAGATTTCTTCATTGGCAATTCTTCTTTATTTAATCTTTAGAAACTAGATAAACGAGATTAAATATATTTTTAAAGATAATGTTTTCTTATTTTGAATATTATTCTTGAACTTCAATAGAGTATCTAGTAAGTTTTTATATGTTTAATGCAATTTTTAAAACCAGAGCCTTTAATGGAATATATGCATTTATCTACTCAACTTCATAATAATTAGGGAATATAGTGAACAGGTGCATTAAATGGTTCATTATTCGTGTAAAATTGTTATGCTTGGAGAAGGTAGTGTGGGAAAGACTTCCTTGATTCGTCGATATGTTGAACATACCTTTTCACACGAATATATCACAACTATTGGATCGAATTTTCTTTTAAAACGCCTTGAACTTGAAGAAGGAACCAGAATGACAATGCAATTATGGGATCTTTCAGGACAAGATTCCTTTCGCAATATTCGCACTCAATATTATCTTCATTCTCGTGGGGGGATTTTAGTATTTGATCTAACTCGTAAAACAACTATGCACGAAATGGATAAGTGGTATAGTGATTTTACGAAAAAAGCGGGTAAAGTACCCCTAATGCTTATTGGTAACAAGCTTGATCTTGAACATGAACGTCAAGTTTCAGTTGAGGAGGCAAAAGAATTGGCAGAACGTATTTCAGCAACCTATACTGAAACATCAGCATTAGATGGAACAGGTGTTGAGGAAGCATTCCTAGATTTAGCTTGGCGTATAGTTAATCACATTGACGAAAAACGTAAAGCTATTTGAAAAGTGTTCGTATACTCAGGTTGAGATAGATTCCCTCTTTTAGTATCCCATGAGTTAATGAATCATTCAAATCAGTAACTATAAATAGTTCTACCACTATGATTAAGTATAGAAACATGTTTTGATATTATTTAGAACTTTTTATCCCCTTGAATCAATAAACTGAACTTTAAGTGGTCTTAAAATGTCGGAAAGAGAAGAACCTATCCTTATTTTTACAACAAAAGTTTCTCGCTGCGCAAATGGATACCATCTGAAGATCCGCAAAAAAGATGTCGAATTACTTAATCTAGTAGGGGAAATGGTAAAAATTACGGTTTATCGCGTTGAGCAAGATATGAATGAAGAATCTAAAGATCCATATGAAAAATTGCTCGATTAATAAGGGGAATAGAGTTAATTTTTTTTGATTCAAACTTCCTTTTTTCCTTTCTTTTCATATTAAATTTCTTAAATAAAATTGAAAATTCTATTCATGATGAAAGATATTAAGTGGCATCTAATTTCATATAGAAAAGATAATCCTGCAATGAATATGGCAATTGATGAAGCCATATTTCGTTTATATTCAGATATTCATAGAGATACAATTCGATTATACGGATGGATTCCAAGTGCAGTTTCTCTTGGTCGACATCAAAGTGTAAAAACTGAAGTTGATCTTATTAAACTTGATGAATTTGGATTCCATTGTGTAAGAAGAATATCTGGTGGAGGAGCTGTTTTTCATGATCAATATGGGGAGTTAACTTATAGTATAATTACAGATCAAAATAATATAACTAATAAATCCTTGGAAGGCAGTTATTACGAACTTGCTGAAATAGTTCTCAAACCTCTAGTCGAATTAGGATTAAACATAGATTTCGCTCAGATTCATTGCCCCTCAGTATTTAGCGATGGTAAAAAGATTTCAGGAAACGCCCAAGCACGCGACAAAAATAAAATCCTTCAACACGGGACGATCTTGGTTAATTATAACCCAGAAATTATGTATTCTGTGTTAAAAGCTCGCCCAGGAACCACTCAACAAAAAATGGTCCAATCTGTGTATCAAAATGTTACAACCCTCTCTAAGCAATTATCCCTTGATCTTACACCTGAAAAAGTTGCAGGTATTATTCAAAATAATTTGAATTCATCAATTAATGTTGTAAATTCTCTATTAACAGAAAACGAAATTAAATTAGCAAACAATCTCTTTTTGAATAAGTACTCTCAAGATTTTTGGAATTATTCAAAATAAAAAAAGAATTCATAGGAATTTTTAATGTTTTTTTAATAATTAGAGATTTGCTTCTTTCTTATATTAAAGAGGTTTGTTCTTGTGCTATTTAACTGAAATCGGAGACCATTTCATTAAGAGTTCTATATTAAGTAAATAGTGGTTTTTAATCTACTAGTAGTACTTTAGTTAAAATACTCATTCATCATTCATTGAATTATCCAAAAATTTATTGACTAGATCACGGCTATATGCGATCATTTCCATTTGGTTATCAATATTACCATTTGGGTCAAAAACTTCGATTTGTAGAGTTTCTGATTGATCTGCTAAAAAGAAATGAATCCACTCATTTGTTTTTTTTATTAGTTTGATTCCAATGAAGGTATCAATTGCGTGATATTGATCAGGTGGATCGTTTAATATAGTCCTGAAGAACATTAACATTTTCTTAATTGGGAAAGTAACCTCTGCTCGTCGTTGGGCAAAAATTTGATGTCTCCGGTAGAGTTCTATTGAATCTGTTTGCTCTTTTGCTAGCTGTTCTAATACTGTCAAAGCAGCAACGAATCCATCTGATCCGGGTGAGAATACTGGTAATACATATAATCCTGTATCATTAAATCCATAAATTGCTCTATGTTGCATAACTGCTCTTCCAATACCTCCAGGTTCTCCATGATCAACAAAAACTATATTTTTTTCTAAACCTTGGTAAACGGAAGGATGAACTGAACTTCCTACAACAACAGTAGCATTTGGATTTGGATCATATCTTGAATGAAGATTAACAGAAGCAGTTTCCTCTGCACTACGAATTCGCCCTTGACTATCTATTATAATAGCATGTCGTCCCTCAGCATCTAGTGCTATACCCAGAGATGAGCCTGTTGCTTTGACTGTTTCTCCTAGCCTTGATAATGACTCAGGGTTAGGTAAAAATGCTGGATTTCGTGGTCTATGGGCATTTAAGGTTATTACTTCACAACCGAGTTCATTCAATAAATCAGGCATAAGTAATGAGCCTGGTCCGCATGCACAATCTACCACAACACGCAAATTAGCCTGAGAAATAATATTTTGACTAGATGCAAAGAATCCAAATATAGAACGATCATAAACAGTCATAGCATCGGCAACACTAATCCATCCTATCTCTTGAGAACTTACACGTCGAATTTTTTTGGTTTCAGCCAGATTTACAACTTTATTCGTTTTTTTTCTCTCAAATTCTATTCCAGTTGAATCAAATAGTTTAATTGAGGCCATTCCCGCCAAATTATGACTTCTAGTGAACATAACACCAGCATCAGCTCCAAACCGTCTTATAGAGAATTGTAAAATACTTGAAGGAATTGCATGAAGATCAATTACTTCAATTCCTGATGCCATTAAACCACCAGTAAAAGAGCGCTTTAATGCCCTTGAATCTCGTCTATAATCTCTTCCTACCATTACAACTGATTTCACATTCAATATAGTCCCCATGGCTCCTCCCAGTAATGCTGACAGCTCAGGTGTAAGAGTCACATTGGAAAACGCCATTATTCTCCCCCAACGAGAGTAATTTTTATCTAATTCTACCATATCTACTTTCCTCCTAATACAACAATATTTATTCTATTTCATTTTCTTTTGTGATTATTTGCCCTTTTTTGGTTTTTATAGGGCTTTTGAAATGACAATTAGGCCCAATTACTGTCCCATTTGCTAATTTTGAAGTAGCAGGAATCGTTACATCATTACAAATTATTGATTCTTCCATAATTGTTTTTTCTTCAATGCTTACATTCTCCCAGATAATAGAGGATTTGAGAAAACATTTTTCCCCAATATCCACATTGTCTCCAATAACAGTATTTCCACCTAATTTTGATTTTGAACCGATATTAACATTTTTCCCAATGACAAGTGGTGATTGAAAGTTAATTCCAGATCCAATCAAACCCCTTGGATCTGTCCACCATATACCTTTATCTTCATAAGAGCATTTGGGAAGATATGGAAAAGCCCATCGTCTTAATACATCCCAATTAGTATAGAGATATGTTAATGGATTCCCAGCATCCATCCAATAGTAATCATGTCTTGCATATCCAAATATTCCATATTCCTGAGTTAAATAGGGAAACACATGTTTACCAAAATCCATTAAATCATCTATTGATTCTAGAATATCTAGAATACCATGATTAAACGCGTAAATTCCAGTATTTACCAGATTAGATTGCAATCGGATTGTTTCTTTCTTACTAAATGTTAATGTGGCTAAAAGAAGTTCTTGTGGTATAGGTTTTTCAAGAAATAAGAGTATTCGTGATTCCTGATTCAACATAATTACCCCAAATGACCTTGGATGAGGAACATCTTTTAATGTAATACTGGCTATACCTCCTTTTTCTTTATGAAAATTCATAAAATCTTGAAGGGGGATATTTGTTACAATATCTGCCATCGAAACAATAAATTGATCTGTATTTATATAATTTGCAGCTTTTCGGACTGCATCAGCTGTATCTAAAGGATCAATATCAGGGAACACGATATCTAAATCATTAAAATGCTTATTTTTTTCAAAATAATCTAATATTCCTTTTTTTTTATATTTAGTAATAATTGCAATTTTCCCCGATATACCAGCATTACGTAGTAATTCTAGATTATAGTCAATCATTGGCTTATTAGCAACGGGAACAATCGGTTTAGGAATATTCAATGTCAATGGTTGTAATCTTGATCCAACTCCTCCAGCTAAGACAATTGCACTCCATTCAGGCATTAAATTAAAAGCTCCTCAACATCTACATCAGTATGGTGATAGTATTATGGGGTTCGTAACAATAATTACTTCACCTTAACTTCACATTTTATTCATTAAAAATTCTATGCTATCTCCCCAAATTTAATCTTTGTGTTTATCCTACTGAAGTTTGATTAAAAATAAATTTAAAGTATTCATTATATTTTGATATCATATTTTTAATGAGGGTTCCCTTTAATGAATGATGAGGAATTCGAGAATACAGAAAGTTTAGAAACTAAAGTAATTGCCCTTGAAGCAAAGATTGAAGCATTACAAACAAAACTAAAAGAGAGAGAAGAATATTTTCAACATCAACTAGCTAAAAAAGAATCAGAGCTTTCGGAAAAAACTTTTGCTGTTGAAAAGGGGGAGACAGAGCTAAAACAGATATCAAGATTATATGATGAACTAAAAAAGCAACTTGAAGTTTTTAAAACAGGGGAGCAGAGTCGGATCACTACCCTTGAGAATCAGATAAATGAACTTAAATATTCATTGGCTAATGCGGAATTAAAACGAGAAGGACATGAACGAAAATTAATCAGTCTCAATGCAACCATAGAATCACAAACAAATCTTATAGAAAATTTAAAAATCGAAAATAAGAATCTCCTGGCCCAGATAAGCAAATTACAGGAATTAATTCAAAATACTGAAAATGAGATTGAATTGATTGAAACAGAACACATTGAGAAGCAAAATCTTCTTGAACAAGAACTTAAACGTCAAGCGGAAAGAGAAAGTCAAATTGATATAACTTTAAGTCGGGAGAAAGCAGGTGCTCTTGCAAGAGACAAACACCTTCGAACTGTTCTCAATGAAAGTGAGCTGGGAAAAATCGCATTATATATTGTTGATTATTTTACAAATACCAAGAAAAAAGTTTTGGCTTTTGAAACCCTTTGTATGGAATTAAACATAACACCTGTGATAACTCGTTCTCATTTAAGAAATTTACACGGATTAGGTGTATGTGAATTTGATGAAATTGCTAGGGAAATTAGATTAATGAAATAGGGTTAGGGATTGAGTCTAATTGTAAAGACACCTTTATTACCTGCTATTAAAGGACTGGATTTTCCCTTTGTTTTTTCATCTAAGAGATGCGAAACATTGATCTCATAAACGCCTATTCCTTTCTCATGGATAGTTAAAAAGTCCATTTCTTCAGAGGGTATAGGATTTGATTGAATGAATTCGGATGAAGTTTGGTTTTTTGGCTGAATTTTAATCCGAAATAATCGATGTCCACACTTACAGCCTTTTAAAATCTCTTCAGCTTTCTCTGGGACTCTAGAACATTGAGCACATTGATACCGATCCAGCTTAATTCCATCTGTATTTAATGGAAACAATTCCAATCCCTCTAAACAAGTGCCACCGTAAGTGATTCATAATTTTGAGGGGCAATTACTGTCATTCTTATATCTTTACGTGAGAATAATCCAGGAGATCTAACAGGAGAAGGAGTAATAATCTTGTAACCTAAGAATGAAGAGTGATCGATTTGTAACATGGCTTCTTCGATTAAGATTGCTTCCTCTTCAGGTCTTAAACCACCTTCAAACACTACTACTCGCTTATTTTTAAGCTTAGAAATAATAAATTCGCATTTTTCAATTGAATTCATGCGTTTTGTGGTATTTTCTGTTACAAAGTCAATATATAAGTCCATATCTAAGACCTCCTAAGAATTTGCTATTGCTAGAATGCATCCATATAATTCATTCATACCAGTGCCTTTTTTTGCTGAAATGGGGATAATTTCGCTTTGAAACGTTTCTTGAACTAATTTTGGATCTGCTTCAGGTAGATCAGTTTTATTTGCTGCTACGATGAGTGGGATATTTCTTGCTTCTAAATTTCCCATTACAGTCCAATTTACCTGATCAAAAGGAGCTTTTGCCGCATCAACTACAACAATTGCTGCATCTAGTCGATCTAACGATTGAATAGCTTTAACCACACCTCTTGTTGCTTCTTTTGCTCTTGTGATACTTTCTTCCCGTGATAAACCATGAAGCTGAAACTCTCTATAATCAACAGAAGTAGCTATACCAGGAGTATCAACTATGGTTAGATCAAGCGACCCATGTTGATCAGTAATAACACAATGCTCCATTGCGAAACATTCTCTTGTTTCATGCGGAATAGGACTAACTCTTCCTAAAAACTTTCCATTTCCGCATTCAACGGAGATTCTGTTTGCTAATGTAGTTTTACCAGCATTTGGAGCACCTAAGATTCCTATTGTCAATGAATGCTTTCTTGACTTGGCAAATATTCGTGCTAATATACCCAAATATACACATGCCTCCAATAGAATTGAGTCATTTATCTAAGGACTTCTTGACCTGAAGGAATTATTATATCGTCATAATATGGTAATATTACCCTTGAAGGAAGATTTAAGATTTATAAGATTCTAAAAGATGAAAGTTTTCTAACTCAAAATCAAGGGGATTTTTATAGATAAATTTATGTAACAAAGCAGATATCAATCTTAGGCTTGCAATAATCATTAACATTATAATAAGAATAATATTAAAGTCAGGGCTAGAGTAGTCAATTCTGGAGACATTTAACCATAAATCCATCATAAAACCCGAGAATAATGATCCAAGAAAAGCACTAAAACCTTCTCCTGTTAATAAAATAGAAAAATATCGCGCTTTTGTATCAGCTGTTGAGCAATCTAAGGAATAAGAAGCAATACTAGTTTCTTCAGCACCAAAAGCTAATCCTCCTGGGATATTTACTAGAATTAACCACCAAATATTTCCTGTAACTAAACCTAATGCATAACCAAGAGGGACAGCCACATATCCAAGACGTGAAAATATAAGAACAATTTTCTTGTTTAACCGATCTGCAATTAGACCTCCAAAATTTTGTCCTATTCCTCGTGGTAGATTAAAAACAACCCACATAACAGCAACCATTGTCCATGAATCTGCAACTCTTAAAGTAACAAATGGGAAAATGGGCCATGCTGTACTCATGGCAAATTTAAAAAACATATCAATTGGTAATAATCTTTTGAAGGGGGGATTTCGGTCAATTAAGGTCCTCCAACTCTGACGAAGTTCTTCCTTAATTATAGGACGTTTATGATAATCATATTTCTCAACTAAGAAGAATGATAAAAATAAAGCACAGGCAAAAATAAAAGCTCCAGATATAAACGGAATAAAAAAAACTGAGCGACTTAAGAAATAATCTGTGGTTTCATGAGGAAAGGGAAAAGGACTCAAATCCATTATCCATCCCATTATCAGGATGACAAATATAGAAGAGATTGTACCTATTGAATTAATTCGACCTATAAAAGTTGCTCGTAACCTTTCAGAGGCATAATCTCCTAAAAAAGCGTTCCAAGCTGGGATAATGCTAAAACCGACTGTTGTCATAAAAATCGAAATTAGAACTAACTCTAAAGGATTACTGGCAAAGGGAGCTAAAAGGGTACTTAGCATTAAGGTTCCTAGTCCTATATAAATTACTAATTTCCTTCCTTTAAGATCAGCTAACCACCCCCAAACTGATTGAAACATATTGGAGCCTAAGTTCCGCACTGAGGTAAGAATAGACTGTTCAAAGGGTGAAGCTCCTAAAACTACTCCAAAATAGGATAAGTAGGTGAAAATTGATGAACGACCTGCTGAATAGCCTATTGAAACACTGTAAATAGAAATCTTTTCGTCTCGATTGATTTTTTCCCGAGTGGTGGTTTTTTCCCTCTGTGACTCAGAATTTTCTTCTATCAAGCTTCTTCTACCTTTCAATAAAAGTGAATTTGCGTGAATATGCAGTAACATAAGAAGCTATCGAATCAGTAAACGTGTAGTATAACTAAAAAAAGAAAAGATTAGAAAATAATAGAATGTACATAAACATGATCACGGAATCAAGCTCATGACCAATGAAATAATACCAATTTGGGAGGGATTGTTAGAGATACAAAGGATATTTTGGCATCATAATCCTGACAAATTTGTACCTATTAGCTCTGAGACTTTTTCAAAAATCAAGATAAATTGGATAAATCAGAAAAAGAAATATCCCAACCTTTATGATGGTACTATTTTACTACTAAATGATTTTATTCTTGAGAAGGACGGTCTTTCAATTAGTTTAAAAACAAGTCCG
>JAEOUE010000222.1 GCA_016839515.1 Candidatus Hodarchaeum mangrovi | reverse complement strand
TTTGGCCCATCGACACACGCGAATTTAACCTCTCCTGCAACCGTAACTCGACATGATCCACACATACCAGTACCATCAACCATAAGAGGAGCTAAACTTACTGTTGTAGGTATTGAATGTTCTTTGGCTAGATTAACAATTGCTCTCATCATGGGAATAGGCCCTACTGCAACTACATGATCAATTTTTCTTCCTTCTTCAATTAATTTCTTTAAAACTTCTATTCCAAATCCATGATGACCTAAAGTTCCATCATCAGTCGCAATATAGAGCTCATCACTTGGTCCCTCCATTTCAGCTTGACAAATTAGCAAATTTTTTGACCGAGCAGAGATTATGCTGATAATATAATTACCTAAATCTTTTAATGCCTTGGTTTTAGGTAATACAGGGGCAACCCCACATCCGCCACCCAATACAGCCACTGTTCCCCACTTATCTATTTCCACTGGTTTACCTAAAGGTCCTAAAAGATTCAGAATATGATCTCCTTTCTTCAGTAAAGCCATCTCTTTCGTACTTTTCCCTACAATTTGAAATATCAGAGTTATGGTCCCTGTTGTTCTATCAAAATCAGCAATTGTTAGAGGAATACGTTCTCCTTGCCCTGTAACGCGAAGGATAACGAATTGTCCTGGCTCTGCTTTCTTAGCAATAAGAGGTGCCTTTACAATCCACTTAACTATCTCAGGAGATAGCATTTCTTTTTCAATAATCTCACTCCTACCTTCTAAAAATCGTTTTTCGAGTTCAATTGCTTTTTTGGTTTCAATGACCTCTGTGGAGTCTTTTCCCATATCAGTTAAATATTTAGAAATTTCCATAGCAGCTTGTTGCCCTTCAGCCGCATCAACTCCAACAATAGAATCACCTCTTGTAGCACTACCAGCTGCAAAAACCCCAGGAATATTAGTTACTTGGGAATTACCATCATACCCAATAATAAGTAATCCTTGAGGTGTTGTGTTTAATCCAGCGTCAAGAAATAGATCTCGATTTCTATTTACACTTCTTAAAACAATAACGTAATTTGTAGAAATTGAATGTGTTTTTCCTTCTTTATCTGTAAAGAATATTTTCTTTAATTGGTTTGATCCCTCAAAATATTGTGTTTCAACAGAATATCTAATAGTAACAAAACTTTCATTTAATCGACGTAAAAGGGCAGGATGCGCATCTAGAGAGTCTCGGCTAGTAATGAGATATACATATGCACCCATAGCATCGAAATGAAGTGCATTCCTTACTGCCCACGAAGTATGACCAATAATAACAACAGTTTTTTCATAAAAATCACCAGGAGGGATAGCGTAGTAAATCCCTTTATCTATAAACTTTTTTTCACCTGCAACGCCAAGAGCACTTGGATAAAGTCCTGTAGCAATAAGAACTGTCCTTCCTTGATATTTCAGTTCTTCTGTAAAAAATTCACCTCGGGTAATACGAGTATGAACACGTTTAATAGGATCTTTAAGTTCTAATTTACTTACTCTCTGAGAATATTTGATTTTAGCCTGATATTTGGCTTGTTTTGCTATTTTATCTAAAAGTTCTTGACGAGTTATACTATAGAATCCTGGATATCCATCCACATGCATGGTTCCAGCTGTAGCTGCGCCAGAACGGGCCTCTAGTACAATTACATATAACCCCATTTCAGCAGCACGAATTGCACATGATAATCCAGCAGGTCCACCCCCTACAATTATAAGATCGAATATTTCATCCGAGCTCAAATGATTCTTCTCCAATAAGGTCTATACATATTCAAAGAAAAATTATTTGTTTATCTGAGTTCTTTTTAGAAAATAATTAGTTGATTCAATTTAGATATAAAGCCACTTCTAACGATTTTTATCTTTGATTCTGGATTTATTCAAGAATTTAAGAATTTATTTATTCCTTACAAACTAAGTCTCCCAAAAAATTGTAAACAATAAGAAAATAAATGATTAAAAATTAAGATTTTTACATTAAAATTCACAGAAAACTATATTTAATATAATAAGTCCATTTCCATCAAGAAAAAACAAGAAGTATAATATCTATTATCGAATCTGTATTTAATAAACTTTGAATAAGCTAATGTTCATTAATAAATTAATAGGCTATGAAGAAGAATGAAGAGAGATCCTTTTTTTGATAGAGAAGTGGCAGATTTTGACGATTCCATATTATCTAGAACACCATTAAAACCCCCAAGCTTTTTTCTCTGCTCTCTTGATAATATTGATGGACTTTTACTTCTTTATAGTATACCCCCTCACCTGAAAGATGACCAAAATGAGAAAAATATTTTAAAAACGCATTCTATTTGGAAGATCGACGATATTCCTATTCGAGTCGATTTAAAAATAACCAATTATATCTATGCTGCAGTTTTATTAAATGAAAACTTACAATCAGATTATAAAAATCTAAATCAACGAATCTATGCTATTATAATTAAGCTATCCAAGACTCAACAGATCGAAAACACATTTTTATTGAGCTTAAAGAAGAAAATTGAAGAAATAGTAAGTGTAAATATCGATTTACTTCATAAACGAGAGAAATACACCTCAAATCCACTTAAAAAACAATTTTTTTTGAAGAATGCTTTAAAAATAGCCCGACTTAATAGACAGTTCGAGGAAGCTTGGCTTACTTTCATATTCAATTTATCACAATCTAGTAATAAAAAAACGTCTACAACTCTTCCAGAAGAGATAATTGAAGAAAAAAGTTCTGATATAATAAAATATTCAACTCCACTTTATAAACAAAAAATATCTATGCGTACTTTTTCTACAGATGATGATCCTGGCCATATACTTGTGATTCTTTTTAATGAAAAAAATATAGACCTGAAAGATGTTCTTATTCATGTTTCTAAACGCTCAGAGTTTTTTAGTGAAACTGTCTGGGAACAAAAACTAGATCTTTGGCCCCAAAAGGAAGATATAATCCTTGATTTTACTCAATCCGACGAAATTCAAAATTATTTGATCAAAGTAAGTAGTCGAAAAACAACCATTGCAATTAAATCATTAAAAATTGATCCATTATAAAAAAAATAATTTATAGAACACAAAAAAAGTTCTAATGGAAAAATAAGTTTTTTAAAATCTCGAAACGAAAAAAATAAAGAGATCTACTTCCCAAGTATATCTGCACAACTCCCCCTGAGTAAGTGATAATTAGGGACATTAGAATTAATGGATAAGGACTAGTCGAAGTTTGTCGAATCTGGGTAACAGTTCTAAGGAGAATTCTCCTGATGAAAAACATTACGGCGTCTTTATCTATTTTTTTGATGAATTAAAAGGACATATCCCTCTATTTTCATATCCAAGTAATTTAATGCAAAACGAAGCTGAAAAAAGGATTCTATCGGTTCATTCAATTTGGTGGCATCAAGATCGATTTCTAGATTCAGAAAAACTTACACATATTGATCTAGAGATCCAAAATAAGATCTATTCTGCTACTCTATTTTTTTGTAAATCTAAAAGAAAAAAGCGTCGTTTAGGTATGGATTCTAAGAAATGGCAATATGAGCGATTTGTTTTGATTGTTAAAGCCCCTGCATCAGTGTCATTTATCGCTCATGAGATTCTTCAGGAATTAAAAACTAATTTGGAGGTAAATCTGGACGCTAAGATGTGTATGCTTGTGGAAAAAAAACTCGAATTTTCTGATACCGCTGTTGAAAAAGAAATTTCTGAATCGAGTGTTAAGAGTGTGATTGATGAATTAAATAATATTTGCCAGTCATTAATCCCGAGAGTACCTCTTTCTAAACTCCAAACAGCTGTAAGTGATATTAGAACCCCAACCCCCCAACTTTTAGAAAAAAGACTCTCACGACCTAATATACTCAGATTTAGTGTCCCAGTACAGGATATAAAAGAAGAAAAAGGGAAGAAAGAGAAAAAAGACTTAAAAATTAAGAGTATTCGAATCGTTGGAATGATAATCAATGACACGATCAAGCTCGAACTATTAAACTCTGGAAATATTGAATTAGTTGATATCTCTGTAAAAATCATGCAATCTGAAGGATTTTTTGGTAAAGATATTCATAAAACGCAAATTACAACTTGGAAACCAGATGAAGTAAAGGAAATAAACTTTAAAGCTAATCTCACGAAAAGCTATATTTACTTCCTAAAAATTGATGATAAGGAAGAAACAATCAAATTAAAGCGAATCATAGGATAAGTTGAGCTCTAGTGAATGTTGTTAAAGTTAGAGATTTAATGGTACGAAATATCATATTTGTAAGTCCAGAAGAGACCATTGTTACTGTTTCTAGATTAATGATGGAAAATGTAATTGGTTCAATCCTAGTATGTGAAAGTCTTGATGATCTAAATATTGGTATCATTACTCTTCGGGATATAGTATCAAGAGTAGTAATAGAATGCAGTAATCCTTGTGAAATCAAAGCGAGAGATGTGGCAACTAAAAATCTTATTACCATTTCTTCTGAAGAAAATATTAAAGCAGCATTTTTACTTATGTTAAAGCATAAGATAAAACGGCTCCCTGTACGAAATCCAGAGAGTAATAAACTTGTTGGGATTATTTCTTCGTATGATATTATTGCTGCTTTTAATTCATTAAATTTGGAATAATCACTTAGTAAATTTCCTGAATTATCACAGAGGTAAATTACTTCATAATTTTTTCAGCATTAATAATTTTAGATAATAGAATTCCACTTATATCCTTTACTGACAGAAGGTAATCCTTTTCATTTTCATGAATCCTAGGACATTCTAATTTTTGTATTTCATTGGGAAGCCAGCGTAAAATTGTAATATCTAATAAGGCCTGCTCAAACAATTCCTGAACATGTGAAACCGAAATTTTTACCTTATCTAGTTCCTTATTAGAATTATTTTTCAAAGAAATGTTTACTACTGTAGAATTTGGATAAATTGAAGCTTCTTCAATTTTTATAGCTTCAATTGGGACAATTAATAGTTCAGGTTCTTCTTTCTCTTCTGGGAATAGATCTTCATGGATTGCTATTGCAGCACGTCTACCTGCACCCATAGCTGATATGACAGTTGCTGCACCTGTGACTATATCTCCACCTGCATAAACAAAAGGTTTACTAGTGCGGCCAAAGTCATCTGCTACAATATTTCCCCATTTATTAACTTCTAAATCAGGTGTAGTCATTGTAATAAGTGGGTTTGCCTTATTCCCGATTGAAATTATTAATAAGTCAGTCTCTAACTCAAAAAACTCTCCCTCGATTGGAATCGGACGAGCCCGACCCGATTTATCTGGTTCTCCAAGTTTGTATCTTTGACACTTTATTTTGCTTACACGACCCTGTTCATCCCCGAAAATCTCAACAGGGTTTGATAATAACATAAATTGGATTCCTTCCTCTTCAGCATGATGAATTTCTTCCAATCTGGCAGGCATTTGTTCTCTAGATCGTCGATATACTATATATACATTTTTAGCATCTAAACGAAGGGCTGTACGAGCTGAATCCATTGCTACATTCCCACCACCAACAACTACAACATTTTTCCCACGGACAAGGGGCGTATTATATTCTGGATAAAGATATGCTTTCATTAAATTTGAGCGAGTCAGATATTCGTTTGAAGAATAAACTCCTTTAAGATTTTCCCCAGGAATATTCAAAAAAACTGGTAATCCTGCCCCAACCCCAATGTAAATTGCATCAAAGTTATCGTTTGCGAATAATTCATCAATGGTTCTAATACGTCCAATTACATTATTATAGACAAATTGAACACCTTGATTTTTTAGATTGCGAATCTCATATTCCACAACAGATTTAGGTAGTCGAAATTCAGGAATTCCATAAACAAGAACACCACCACCACGATGAAAAGCTTCAAATACAGAGACTTCATATCCAAGTTTAATTAGATCACCAGCAACAGTTAATCCTGATGGCCCACTTCCGATTATGGCTATTTTTTTTCCATTCTTCTTTACGATCAAAGGTTTAGGCACAAAACCGCTTAATCTTTCGTAATCAGCTACAAATCGTTCGAGATTTCCTATTGCAACTGGCTTTTCCTTCTTTCCACGGATACACATCCCCTCACATTGATTTTCCTGAGGACAAACTCTACCACATATAGCTGGAAGGACATTTTTCTCTTTAATCTTCCATGCTGCTTCTAGAAACTTTCCTTCCTGTATTAAACTTATAAATTCAGGTATTGGAACAAATACTGGACAACCTTCTTCACATTTTGGTTTTTTGCAGCTTAAACAACGACTGGCCTCAGCTAAAGCCATTTCTTCAGTATATCCATATGGGACCTCCCTGAAATTCTTTGCCCGAACTGAAGCTGGTTGAGATGGCATCTCAGTCCGTTGAATATCCATTCGTTCCTTCGCCTTCAAACTGATCCCTTCTCAATATTTTTTTCCAAAAATTTCGCTAAAGATTTACATTGGGGTGAAAAGTTTTGTAAACTTAGCGATTCTTCACGAATGTAGGCTGTATTTCGTACACCGATTAGTTCATCCCAATCTATCTTGTGTGCATCAAATTCAGGTCCATCTACACATGCAAATTTTGTTTTTCCATCATAAGTAAGTCTACAAGCTCCACACATGCCAGTACCATCAACCATTATACTTGATACTGTTGCATAGGTAGGAATGTTCCCAAGCTCTTTTGTTAATTTCGCCACCTTACTCATCATTACATTACAGCCTATAACCTTAATATGATCTATTTCTCTTTTTTGAGTAGAAATAATGTCTTCCAAGACGTCATAAATGTGCCCCTTGGTACCTTTCGATCCATCACCTGTAACAAAAATAACCTCATCACTAATTTCTTGGAACTCGTCTTCAAAATAAAGAAGGCTTTCATTTTTTGCTTCTAAAATTGATATAATTTGATTATCAAGCTCTTTCAACCCTTTAGTAATTGAATAAATTCCACCTAATCCAAAACATCCCCCTGACGTAACAACAGTACCAAATTTTGCCAAGTATGCAGGTTTTCCTAAAGGACCTACAATTGAATAAAATGAATCCTGTACCTCCATATATGCCATTTTAGTTGTAGATAATCCTAATTCTTGAACGAAGAAAGTTATTGTACCTGAAATGGGATCCCAATCAGCTAACGTCAAAGGAATTCTTTCAGACTTTTCATCAGCCATGACAAGAATAAATTGTCCTGGTTGGGTCTTTTGTGCAATTTTGGGAACGGAAACCACAAATTTATGAATATTAGGTACATATTCTTCCTTTTCTACAATCTTAAATTCTAACATTTAGCGTTCTTTCTCCTTTGGCTTCATTCAACACACGCTTGGCATTTAGATACAAGTCCAATTCACTCACTTTATTTGATATAGGAGTACCCATATACTCTAGACATTCTTTAGGAACAAGTGGGATGTTAATTGGATCATATTTGGATATTTCATCTTGTAAATCGATTAAAGAGTTAAAAGAGAAACCTGCTAATCCCATGCCTTGTGCTAAGCCACCTATAATTTTCCAACTTGGCAAGGCTTCACCAGGAGGATCAACAACTTTATTAATTTGATTTTTAATGAAATCTTCACCTGTTTTTGTACCACTTTCTTCGGTAAAAGTTGTAGTTGGAAAAATAACATCTGCAACATTGAGGTTGGAAGATTCATAAACGTCCTGTAAGATTAAAAACTCTATATTTTTAATTTCTGATAATGATTTTGCATTAAATGTAGCAAATAGAACTTTTATTCTACGAGAAGCTAAATCTTGAAGCCCTTCATCATCATAGACGATATTATGAGCGCTAACCTCCTTAGCGAATCTTGAAAGCAAAAAAATTGCCTCATCTAGCAAAAATGGTGAAGCCAGGATCCCAATTTCTTCTAATTTGTATTGCTTTAATTTTTCTGCACTATAAGAAAAAGCCTCATCCCAAGATACTGGAAAATGCTCCTCTTGAATAAATTTTCGCTTAATAGTAGGATATTTCAAACGGTTACGTCCATTCATAAGAGCTGGGATACAAAAACGACCTTTTACACAATATTCCCGTCGAGCTGACATATCATATGGGGGATGAACATTAACGACTGTATTCCATCTTACATCAGCAATCATTTGACAGCCATGAGAACAGAGAACACAGGTCGTGGAAACGGACTTGTCAGGGGTTCCAAACCAAGACGAACCCCGTGCGGTCAAAGCTCCTGTTGGACAAACATCAATACAGTGACCACAAAAAACGCAACCACTTTCTAAATGGGAGACTTCCAAAAGTGTACCTACTTTAGTATCATGACCTCGTTTTGTAAGAGCAATAGCACTATACCCTAGTACATCTTGACAAGCTCTAATACATCGAGCACATAAAATACAAAGATTATAATCCCGAACTAAAAAAGGATCGTCTCGCTCTAAAGGTAGATCCTTATAAAGTATGGGAAAACGAATTTCTCTTACCCGTAGATACTCTACAAGCTTTCTAATTTCACATAATTCCTTTTGACTACATGTATAGCACCCGATAACTCGGCCTGCTTTGTATTCTCCATGTCGTAGTTTTGCACATTCATCCTGTTCTTTACAAACAAGGCAATAGCTTGGATGCTCTGCAAGTATCAATTGAAGAATGTTACGACGTACAGCCTGAAGGTCTGGGGTAGCTGTTCTAACAACCATCCCTTCTCTAGCGGGTAATGTACAAGAATTTGGATATCCTCTACCTCCTTCAATATCTATTATACACAATCGACAAGCTCCTATTGATGGAAGATCTGGTCTTGCACAAAGAGTTGGAATATAAATCCCTGCTTTAGTGGCAACTTCTAGTACGGTCTCCCCTTCTTCGAAAACCACACGCTTTCCATTAATATTCATCCATTTGCTCATATTTCCACCAACTGTGAATTCCTATCTTGCTTATATATTGCTTTTCTCGGACAACTAGAATAGCAAATTCCACATTTTACGCAAATATTCAGATCGATAGTATGTACATTACCTTTTTGACCGGAGATTGCCTTAACAGGACAATTACCCGCACAAAGTGTACATCCATTACAAATATTACCATCAATTCTATAATCAATTAGATCCTGACAATCTCTGGCAGGACACCGTTTTTCAAGGATATGAGCTTGATATTCCTCTCGGAAATACTTCAAGGTAGTTAAAACAGGATTCGGAGCAGTTTGTCCAAGAGCGCATAAAGATCCCATTTTCACGGTATAAGCAAGTTCCTCTAACAACATTAAATCTTTATCTTCACCTTCTCCTTTAATAATCCGATCAAGAACTAGTAACATTGCCCTTGTTCCAATTCTACATGGTACACATTTTCCACATGATTCAGCTTGAGTAAAGGTTAAAAAAAAGTGAGCAAGCTTGACCATACAATCAGTATCATCAAGGACAATCATTCCTCCAGAACCCATAATACTTCCTGAAGCTGCCATCGTTTCGTAATCAACTGGAGAATCTAGATGACTTGGAGGTAAACATCCTCCCGAAGGACCTCCTGTTTGAACCGCTTTAAAATTTCTGTTGTTTAAAATGCCTCCACCAATTTCAAATACTATCTTTCTCAGAGGGGTTCCCATAGGAACTTCGATTAGACCTAAATTATTTACTTTACCAGTTAATGAAAATATAGCTGTCCCAGAAGCATGTTCAACCCCAACTTTATGAAATTCTTCCCAACTGTTTTTGAAAATCCAAGCTGCAGAGGCCCATGTTTTCACATTGTTAATATTGGTAGGTTTACCCCATAACCCAGAAGTCGCAGGAAATGGTGGTCTTGGGCGGGGATTTCCGCGATGCCCTTCTATTGATGCCATTAATGCTGTTTCTTCTCCACACACAAATGCACCAGCACCCTCATGTATCGAAATATCCAAGGAAAAATTCGAATTCAGAATATTTTCACCAAGAAATCCCTTCTCATTCGCGATATTCACCGCATGCCTAAATCGCTTAACAGCTAAAGGATATTCAGCACGAACATAAATAATACCATGGTGTGCCCCAATAGCATATGCCCCAATGATCATTCCTTCCAAAACACTATGCGGATCTGCTTCGAGAATTGAACGATCCATAAACGCTCCTGGATCTCCTTCATCGGCATTACAAATGATATATTTCTCACTACCCGGAGCATCCCGACAAAAACTCCACTTTAGCCCTGTAGAAAAACCCGCTCCTCCACGACCCCGTAATCCAGAATCTTTTATTATTTGGATGATTTTCTCTGGAGACATTTCTAATGCTCGTTTCAAACCTGAGTACCCTCCCCGTTCAATATAATCATCAATATTCTCAGGATTGATATGGCCACAACTACCCAGAATCATTCGTGTTTGCCTGTTATAGAAAGGAATATCTTGATATCTTGCTATTGGCTTATTTGTTTTTGGATCTTTGTAAAAATATTCAATTACTGGATCAGAATTTTTCAAATGAGACTCTACAATTCTATTTATATAGGTGGTTTTCACTTTACTATACATAATGCCTTCAGGTTCTATAATTACTATTGGCCCTTGGGCACAGAATCCATGGCATCCTGTGAAATCAACTTTTACTCTATCCTGTAGATTAAAGTTTTTTAGCTGATCTTCAAACTCTTCTTTTATCTCGTCAGATTTAGAGGACAAACAACCTGTACCTTGACAAATCAAAATTTTTTTTTGTGAAGTATCATGAGGGAGCATCATTCATACCTTATCTACTCTTTTCTTTCTGAGTAATTCGATTGATAATTCGGAGTAATTTTGCTGGATTCATCTCCCCATGAACTTCGCCATCTATCTGAACAACAGGAGCTAGGGCACAACATCCAAGACAGGCAACTCTTTCAAATGTAAATAACCCATCTTCTGTAGTTCCACCTGGCTCAAGATTTAATTTTGTTTTCACAGTTTCTGCGAGGATTTTTCCCCCTTTAACAAAACAGGCAGTCCCTAAGCACACAGTAATGATATGTTTTCCAGGTTTTATAAATTTGAACTGCTGGTAGAATGAAGCAACACCATAAACTTCATTTGCAGACATTTCAAGATGTTCACTAATATGAATCAAATTCTCTTTGGAAAGATATCCAAACTCTTTTTGTACTGCTTGCAGAATAGGTATCAAATTGGCTTGATTCTTACTTTTAGAACCTAATATCTCATGAATAATAGTATCTTTTTCTTCGTAGGTGTCCACTGCCAACCGATTAAGCCTCCAAAAGTAATGATTTCTAGCTTATTACAATTAAAATGTATCTAATTTGTGATTTTCTGAAATGGTCTTTGATCTTGGCTCGTTCCACGTTAAGATACAACATTAACAATTTTTATATTAGGAGTATAAAAACTTATTCTGAATAAAAGCGAAAAAACACTAGTTAATTACTGAATATAGTAACCTGATTCTCAATCGACCAAAAATAATATTAAATCATTTATTATTTTTAAAATCAGTAAAATTAATGTTACTAAGGGACAGAAGTAGAGTTTTTCAAATCATTTATCTTAGATTTCTTTGATCTAATTCTCCGATTTTGCATCTTTTATGACTAATAACCTCATAAATTCTCTTTTTCCTTAATTCTTTCTGTAAGTACCCAACCAAAACCCCAGATATTGAATTTTCTCAGCATGAAGAGAAAGTAAAATTTATGCCATTGATTCCTAACTAACTAAAGAGAAGGAGAGATGAATGAAAAATCTGTGTCGTTGTTAAATTTATTAAGAAATATTACCCCTAAGCATTAATCTTCTTTACTGGCCTCTAAAATAACATTCGCGAAGATTTCCATTTCTTTTAAGAGGGATTTGATATCATTAGGATCATCTAATTTAGCACCTTTTTCAAGCATTATCATTACAGATAAAACATAGTTAAAGACATGAAGATCAAGTCGTTTAACCTCAGATACGGCTGAGAAATTTGCAGAATCAGTAGTTAAGAAATTTTCTCGTATTACATTACAAGCTAAAATATAATCGCGAAGATCTTCCCGAAGCTGAATACCAGTTGCAAAACCTTTGATATTGTGAGTAATTACATTACCATTAACATCACTAACAATTATCTTGGAATTGAGTTTTGCTAGATTCTCTTGGGCCTTTTGCACACTATCTTGAAGCTCTTTAAAGTCAGCAATTAAGATTTGCCGAAATACATCGCTTAACTCATCTTGTCTATAAATAGAGGTAATATAAGCTTGGGGTGTATACTCTTTTATGAAAGGAAGAGCTTTAGCTTTTACAAGGCTTTCCTTAAGCTTTGCTTCAAAATAATCCTCAGTATCATACTTATGGTAGAAGACATAAATAGTAGGAGCACCACCCCCTTCTTGGATAACCTTATAAACATTAGTAAAATATCTATTTGCTTCATCAAACTGTTCAGGTTGATGTAAATCGAGTACAAAAATAAGAGCAGTAGTATTAGTTAGAAGCTGAGGCCTTTCGAAATAGGATTGCCGATATTCTTCCTGTCCACCAAAATCCCAAAGGCTTATTTCCAAACCCAAATAATTGTGACTTTTAACGTCATGCATAACAGTAGGCCCTAAATCTCGGGTCTCATTAGGTGTCATACCGCCTAAAGTAGTCAAATATATTGATGTTTTGCCACAACCACTAAGTCCAACTAGTGAAATCTTCATTCTAAGCCCTCAATAAGAATTATGGGATTGAGAATATCTGGAAAGAGCAACATATCAGTCAGTTTAAAATCCTTTATTTTTTAATAGAAATGTAATATTAAAAAAGGAAGAAGATTTCATGTTAATAAGCCAAAAGAACTTATGATTCCTTAGAATTCAGATAGTAAATGTCTCTTGGGATGGAAAAGTAGTGTTTCGACGGTCAATCTCACGTTATACAAAAGATACATTGCAATTCTTTGGACAACCTATTTCTTTTCTTCTTCGCCAACAAATTATGCTATTACTTCTCGCAGTAGCGGTTACAGAGTCAGCTTTTTCATCATCTGTTATTTGTTTACCTCTATATTTTTACCATGTTGATCCAAGTGGAATAAGCGGTTTGTCAATTATTTTAGGGGTATATTATCTTGTTTCATTATCCACAGCTTCATTTTTCGGTTATTTGAGTGATCGTTTGGGTCGTAGACCCCTACTAATCATTGGAACGGGATTAGCTGGAATTTCATTCATACCATTCCCTATAGTTTATTCGATATATGAAGTTATTCCTTCTGCGTTTCTAATTCTATTATTTTTTAATTCACTTAAAGGTCTTGCAGCAGCAATGATTTCTGGCCCGATTTTAGCCATATTTGCTGATCTCTCCCCCGAACAGAACCATGGAGAAACCATGGGAAAATTTTATCTCGCACGATCTATTGGTGGAGGCAGTGGATTTTTATTAGGAGGGTTATTATGGGAATCATTTATTGAATATTCGTTTTTCTTCTTTGCAGTCATTATGTTTTCTGCTTGTACCCTTTATTTATTTCGATTGCAGGAACCTAAGAGAAAACAACCAAAGGAAGCAACTTTTAAAGCTGAAATTGAGGAGATGGAAGATTCCTCTGAAATAGGTATCAATCCTTTTAAAACAATGGTAGAAAGTTTAAAAGATAAGCAATTTAGAAAATTTGCCATAGCTTGGCTTGCTTATACTACTTTAATTGGAGCGGGAGGTACTTATGCCCCTGTAATATTAAAAGAGGTTGCAGAAGATAAAATACCTGTATCCGCTATTGGTTTCATATTCCTAGTTGGTGTAGCCATAATTGGGGTAATTCAACCATCAGTTGGTAAATTATCTGACAGATTTGGTCGGAAACCCTTTCTAATCCTAGGTGTAGTCGGAATGAGTCTACTAATCAGTATGTTCTATTTTATTTTAGGTCAAGGGTCTGAGGGGTTGATTGATCTAATATCAAATCCATTTTCTTTAGCTAAAACAAAACCATTAGCCTTAACACCAGCAGATTTTACGCCACAAGTAGTATTTAACCTTCCTCATCTTGTAATTATTATCATGATGTTCATATTCCTACTTAGTGCGGGTTGCTTTGCTTCTAGCTCCTTAGGAATGATTTCAGATGTAACGAAAGAAGAAAATAGAGGACGTGAAATGGGTTTCACACAATCAATTATGTCTACAGGCTCTATTCTTGGTTCAATTTCAGGAGCTTATTTTTTAAACCTTGGAGGAGCATTAGGTGTTGTAGCGTTTTGTTTTGGGTTAAGTGTAACAGCAGTTGTCATTATACTCCAATTTCTATATGAAACTAGTGGATTCTATCACTTTACACATAAACTTGTTTAGATGTGAAATGTCAGGATAACAAGCTTTTAATAATTTGTATTTCCTATCCTTTATGGAGATGAGAATGCTCTACCAATGGATTTTATCGCTAGTAGAAATTCACTAGCATTTATTTTGTTTTCTAGCCAGAGCATTTCTAATTCCTTCACTAACTTTTCCTTTTTTATAAGTTTTAACAATGTTAAGAGGGTCCACAATGGAATATGACCATATTTTGAGTAAAATTAGTTTAATTAATTCTTTTGGAGGTGGAGTGGTTGATTACAATCGCTTAATGAACGAATTTGGCATTACACCATTTGAAGAAATCTTAGATAAGATTCCAGCTAAAGATCAACACTTTTACATGGCTAGAGGAATAATTTTTGGTCATACGGCTTTTGAAAGCATTATTGATGCAATAACCCATCGAAAACCTTTTGCAGTAATGACGGGAATAAAACCAAGTTCTAAAGAATATCATGTGGGGAATTTGGTAACTTGTCGTGAAACCATTTATCTTCAAAAACTTGGAGGAAAAGTTTTTTTTTGTATAGCTGATCTAGAAAGCTATATCGATGGAAAAGTATCACTAAAACAAGCTGAAGAAAACGCTATTGAAAATATTGCGGATTTTATAGCTTTGGGATTGGACTTGGATTCTGCATATGTCTATCGACAGAGTAGGCAACCTGAAATCATGAAACTGGGGTATCTTCTTTCAACATATACAACCTATAACATGATGAAAGCCATCTATGGCGAACATAAAATGGGGATTTATAATGCTGCATTTATTCAAGTATCAGATATTTTATTTCCACAAGTACTATACGAACCAATGCCAACTATTGTACCAATTGGAGCAGATCAGGCTCCTCATGCTCGTCTTTCACGTGATCTCGCTAGGAAAAAACAAATTCAAGATGAATATCAATTTCAATTACCAAGCTTTAT
>JAEOUE010000221.1 GCA_016839515.1 Candidatus Hodarchaeum mangrovi | reverse complement strand
GGATATCGGAATTTCACCCAATAATCTGCAGCTTTATAAGAGGAATAATTTTTATCTTTTTGAAAAAAATGAGTTTTTAATAATGTAGCAGCTCGTTGAGCTGCAGCTGATTTTCGGTATATTGGATGAGCAGCGAAAGCACGGATGACCATACCAGTCCAGTTATGTGATGACGGCTTAGTAAGATCATGATCCATAATTGTATCCTTAGTATGGTAAATTGTAATTTTCTGATCTTTTGAAAGATTTAGACTCATCAATGGTGAAGCTAACCATCCACCATCATTTTGTCGGACTGATAATAACCATTGAAACCCTTTTTCAATTCGAGGATCTGCTTCGTATCCTGCTTTAATGAGTAGAGACATAAGAGTCCCAGTATAATAAGTGGCATATTGATTTGCTAACATCCCTCGAATGTCCCCATCTTCGGTTTGACAGGAAAAAATATATTCTGCAGCTCTTTCTATTGAAGGATCTGTTCTATTCAATTCATATTGTTCAATAAGATATCGGAATTGTTTCCATGTCTCAATTAAGTTATAATTAATAAGAGGATATTTTATTTGGTTTTTATTCCGAGATTTCCAAGAACCATCGGGTTGTTGCCTCTTTAAAATCTTTTGAATAACTGGTAATTGCCAAATAGTCTGGATTGGATCTACTTGTTCCTCTAATAGGTCACGTCGGACAAAATATTTGATGATGGGATTATTCGAAGCAAGAAGAGAGGTAATGGGGTCATGGTTTAGTTTTTGTCGCCAAATTTTCATAACGATTGAGGAATAAAGGTTGTATTATTTAATTTTTCAATTTAAGAAAAAATTAATGACATTCTAGTAAGAATTTTCTTCTCAAGAACAGCTCTTTTATCTCCTATCATCTATGAATCCAAGCTCATGTGCTTATTCAGCTGTTTTTCATACTTTATAAACAAATTGTGACTCCAAATCTCTATTAATCCGCATTCAACTAAATACTGATTATTTTATTCTACCTGCTTTAGAAAAATTATTGCCTAAAATAGAAAAAATTAATTTAAGAAATAGAATAATAATATTGGAAGAAAAAGCATTGTTTTATTAGTCAAATTTCAATGCATTGTTCAAATAATTCCTTGAAATGCATTGTTCTATATTTTAGAACACTTTTTCTGTTGTAAAACACCATTAAATATTTTGCATCTATCAATAGTATTAAAATAGTCTATTTTTTTAACAAAGTTAAGATAGAAGAAGGTGAAAGCAAGAACTAATTAGATATTAAAAGCGCATCGGTGATTCAAAATGGATACTATCTTAATTCATGAAAAAGATGAACAACGGTCTGTTGAGAATAAATTCGAGTTGTTTAAACATTCAGTTCAAATACATTCGACACGAGTTCATTATCTTGATAACTTGAAACTGCTTCTTACAGTTCTTGTAGTTTTACACCACACTGCAATAACATATGGTGCTAGCGGATCGTGGTATTACATCGCTAGCTATCTCGAAGGAGTGAATGATCCTCTTACCTCAATTTTATTAACATTTGTAACAGCAATTAATGCTACATTTTTTATGGCAGCATTTTTTCTAGTGAGTGGTTATTTTACCCCTGGAAGTTATAATCGTAAAGGTTCTATGGTGTATCTGAAAGATCGATTCATTCGCCTTGGAATTCCCTTTTTAAGCTATATAACCATTATTGGTCCATTCATAATTTATTATAGGAATGTTACGGTATTTGGGGCCGAATATTCCCTCTGGGAATTTTATACACTACTTTTAAAATCAGGTATTATTATTAATGCAGGACCGCTATGGTTTGTCCAAGCACTGTTAATTTTAGCTATATTTTATGCAATTTGGAGAGTAATAGCCAGTACTCACAGATTTAAGAGAATTTTTAGTAATCAGGAGCATTATCAAGCTGAAGTTCCACGTCCTAGGCAAATCTTTTTGGTAATAGCTCTAGTAGGACTAGTAACATTTCTAGTACGAATTTTTATCCCTTCAGACAAATCAATTTTACTTATATCAACAATTATTTTTTATTTACCTCTTGGAGACTTTGTTTCATATATTATTATGTTTATCTTAGGGATTGTTGCATATCATCAAGATTGGTTTGGTAAAATTACTGAATCCTATGGAAAATATTGGTTGAAAGTTGTTCTGGGATCTATTATCTTTTTGATTTTGTTTGTATTCATTACAGGAGCTTTTGAAGGTGATGTTTCTGTTTATAAGGGAGGATTTCGTTGGGAATCTCTTCTTTATTCTATCTGGGGATCAATCACATGTTTCAGTATTTCTATCAGCTTAATTCCAATTTTTCGAGGAAAGCTCAATTTGCAGACCACATTTACCCGAATTTTATCTCAAAATGCCTATACAGTCTATATTATACATGCACCAGTTCTAGTTGTGACTTCAATTTCACTATCTGGCATCATTCTCCATCCACTAGTTAAATTCATTGTAGTCTTAGGTATAACGCTTACATTGTGTTTTGGGTTGAGCCATTTTGTTATTCGAAGAATTCCTGGAGCAAAAAGGGTAGTCGGATAATGAACGTATTTAAAACCATTGAAAAAGCATTCATTCATGTAATTCATAGAGAGTAGTTTGCTTAACTTTGTCAACGATTGGTTTAGATCAGAAAAAATGCGTACTAAAGTATTTAACGATTCTGTTTGCTTAGTAGTATATAAGTATGGATGATCTACTCTCTATTTCAAGAAGTGTTTCCATATCAATTGGATTCCATCGAAGATCGAGTTTTTTAAGGCTACTGTGATCTACCAATGCTTCTGGTACAAATCTCAATCTATTTGAACGAAAATCTAATACTTTTAGTGAGATCATCGATTTCCAAGGAATTTCCATTTTTTTTAATCTATTATTTCTAAAACTAAATTCTTCTATTTTAGTTAAATTACCAAAGCTATTCGGAATTTCCTCGATTAAATTGTTTTTAAAATCTGCTTTAACTAAAGAATTTAGACCACCAAACGTTTCAGGTAATGAAATAAGATTATTATTCATCACGTATATTTCTTGAAGGTTCTCTAGTTCTCCGATGTTATCTGGTAGTTTGGTTAGTTTATTATCATGCAATC
>JAEOUE010000220.1 GCA_016839515.1 Candidatus Hodarchaeum mangrovi | reverse complement strand
TTTTCAAATCAGTAAACATACTATTAAACATTTTTAACCAGCAAAATTTGCTTAATTAAAATTGCTTCTTTATGAAAACTTTAATCTAGCAGGTTTACAGGTAGTTGTTGGTGCAAGTATAATTAATCTATTTAATCGCTTTAGGTGAGAAAGAGCATAAGGATTTATTCGCCAACCTCTATAAGAATAATCCATCAAATTAATCATGTTCAGATATAGCAAAGAAATAAATGATTACTAGAATAAATCTCTGTAGATAATTTGTTTTTATAAACTAAGAGATTAACCCTTTAACTATTAATGGCAGAGTAACAAACTTTCCCATTTACTATGGTAAGCTCAACTTTGACGTTTTTAATTTGGGCAGTTGAAATGGAACTCAAATCATTGGAGAGAACTGTTATATCAGCTAACTTCCCAAGCTCAATCGATCCTTTCATATCATCTTCAAATGAGGCATAAGCTCCGTTGAGAGTATAACATTTCACAGCTTCCTCTACTGAGATTCGATTCTCTTCTATAGGATGATTTACTGCAGCCCAAAGACCATATAATGGATTAAAAGGCCACGGAGGACAATAACCAGAATCTGATCCAAAAGCGACAACAATTTCTTCATCGAGTAATTGTCTATACGGATTGCATAGTTTAAGCCTATTTTGACCCAGACGTTGTTCATACATTCCTCCATGTTGCCCCCACTCTCCAATGAAGTTAGGTTGCATCGAAGGCACAACCCCTAGTTGTTTGATCCTTATTATTTGTTCTTCATTCAATACTTCACAGTGTTCAACCCTATGACGATGGTTTGTTCTTGGTTCACGTTTAAGAGATGTTTCTATAGCATTGAGGGCCTCATCGATTCCTCTATCACCAATAGCATGAATTGCAACCTGCATCCCTAGTTTATGTGCTCGCATCACTCTCTGTTCAAGTTCTTGTGGAGATATAGTAAAGCTTCCAAAGATCGATGACTCATCTGAATATGCTTCCGAAAAGACAGCAGTACGTGCACCTATCGAACCATCAATATAGATCTTAACAGCACCAATTCTAAGAAATTCATTTCCAAAACGAGTTTTAATACCCAAAGTCTCTAATCCATCTAGCATTGATTCTGTGAACTGACAATCAGGCATAATATAGGTTCTAACCTTAAGAATACCACTTTCAAGGGCAGCTTGATATGCACTGAAATCAATGGAGTTTACACCTAGTTCATGGATACTCGAACAACCCCAGCTCAAAACAATTTCACAGGCTCTCTGTATTGCTGTTAGAGATTCATTTTTTGTTCTGGAAGGCCTCACACTATCTATCAAGGTCATTGCTTCTTCTCGTAATATACCAGTAGGTTCCATGGTTTGAGGATCTCGATCAATTTGTCCTCCTGGTGGATCAGGAGTTTCCTTGGTTATCTTTGCAGCTTTCAATGCTTGTGTATTTACAACCATTAGGTGCCCATAATATGGTGTGAGTATTACAGGATTCTTAGGAGAAACAAGATCAAGGTCAAACTTAGTAGGATATCTTTTCTCCATCCAAGTACTTTCATCCCACCCATGCCCCGTAAGCCAAACTCCTTTTGGTAGTTCTTTTAAACGAGTTTTCACTCTACTCATGATTTCAGATGGGGACTTTGTCATGGAGAGATTCAATGTTGTAAGGATTCGATCTCCCATCAGTATAAAGTGAGTATGGCTGTCAATGAAGCTAGGAATGACCGTTTTCCCTTGTATATCAATTATCTTAGAATACCTAGGAACTGAGATTTCTCCAACAGACCCTACCTCTGTAATTTTACCTCCAGTGAGGATAATAATACTATTAGGTAGAGGAGGGGATCCCGTACCATCAATAAGAGTTCCCCCCTTTAATACAATGGATTGATCTGACATATCACAATCCATTACCATTTTCCAAGGTAGTATCTTAAAGTTATTTTCTTGGAGGTAAAATGGGTCTCCGTCTTTGTTTAGTGAGGGGTTGAAAAATACGTCCTAGAAAATCCAACCCACCAAGATAAAGCATTGAGGGGTTCTCTATTAATCGACGACGAAGATAAGAGATCGCATACTTCCATTCTATTGTGAACGGGACATATAATCTGACTAGATACCCTCTTTCGATTAATTCTTTTTGAATTCGAACTCTTGGAACACCAAGAAGAAATTGAAATTCAACCTGAGAAGGATCCACCTTTCTTTTTTCAATTTCTTGAAGAGCTCGGATGATGTATTTATGATCATGCGTTGCAATATCAACCTGATGGTTATTTTCTAGCAGTAGAGTAGTGTATTCAACCAATTTTTCTTTCATGTCTTTTTTCTTATTATAAGCAATGCTTTCATCTTCAATATAAACACCAATACATAATCTAATCCTTGTTTGTAATCCTTCTAAGCCAATAATATCATCTTTTGTTCGGAATAATCGCGTTTGCAGGACAGTGCCAAATTCATAATTTTTTTTAAGATTTTTATAGATTTCAAGGGTTACTGAGGTGTAATTGGAATTTTCCATATCTAATGTAACAAAAATCTCTCCCTGTTTTGCTTTTTCAAGAATTCTTTTTAGGTTATTAATGCAATAAGTCTTATCAATATCTACTCCCAAACTTGTTAGTTTTAATGAGATATGCTTCGGGAAATCCTCATTGGCTAATTTATTAATGAGATCGAAATATAATTGGACAATTTTTTCCACATCTTCGGCATTAGTAACTTCTTCTCCTAGCATATCTATAGTAGAAGCTATTTTGTTCTTAATCCATAATTTTCGTGCTTTTTTTATAGCACAATCAATCCCTACACCACTTACATAAGCACGAGCAAAGAACTTGACAAGAAAGGAAGGTAATAAGTTAACTAAAAAGTCCTTCATAATGTACCGTCCAAATAAGAATCTAATATGGAAAAGTGTTTTGAACCCTTTTAATTTATCTTACAGTTGTTAAATCCCACACTTCTCAATTTTTTTATTTAGGAATTTTTTAGAATGATTCCCTGTTCTATGGATTCTTGAAATTCCAAATTAGTTGAAACGTGTCAATTCACTGTTTTACTTCATTTACTTTGATGAACTAGGAAAATACCAGCTACAATTAAAGATAACGCACTTAAATGAACAAAAGGTTCAAAAATTTCACCTAGGAAAATAGCAGACAAAGCTACTCCAATAATAGGTACTAAATTTTGAAAGATTGCCGCTTTGCTAGCACTCAATCTTTTAACTCCCTCAAGATAAAACCAGTAACCTCCAATTGTGGAAAAAAAGATTAAATAAAAAAGGCCTAACCACACTCTTACAGGGATAGAAAGATAGTTACTAAATTGAAGATATTCGGGATTTAAAGCAAGACTGACTGGTAAAAGTGTGAGAAAGCCGAAAAATGATACCCAAGTAATCAAAAATAACGAAGAGGGTTCAAAGTCTTCCCTTTCTTTACTAAGAAATTGACGCGAAATAACAGTGTAGAATGCATACGTCACTGCTCCTAAAAAAATCAACAGATCTCCCAAAAACCGATTTGGGACATTAATATTTGGTGAAAATCCGGCAACAATAAGAATACCCCCAAATGAAAACATAGCACCAATTAATTTCTTGATTTCAAAAGCTTCACTTTTCAGAAGGAAACTTGAGAATAAAATCACCAACATAGGTAAAGTTCCGATGATCACCGAAGCATCGGATGCAGATGTGTAAAACTCTCCAAACATATAACCAATTTGATAAATTGTCACAGAACTCATTCCCATGACTAAAAAAATTTTCCAATGCTTCTTAACAAAAGAAAAATTTAGAGATTTTTCACGAAGAAATAAGATAAGGAAAAAAAACCAAATTACAACGAAATAACGAATTAAAGCTATCATTAATGGTGGAATTGTTTCGCCTCCAACATCTGATGAGACAAGCCATCGTCCTAAAGGCCAAGTTCCCCCCCAAATAATTGCCATAGCTATAAGAAGTATATATGCAAAATAATTAGTAGTTTTTTGAGATTTTGATTCAGCTGATGTCAAATTTTGTCATTTATCAGAAAGAGAAGGTTTGTTTATTCAAGTTTCTCAAGTCTCAAAAAATATACTGATTCATGATATTAAATAAAGAATAGAAAGAATTCTTTCATTACCAATTATATAATAAATTTGATAGGAGAAATAACTTTATTTTCTATCAAAGGACCTTTGTTGATTTTCATTCATCAATCAAACATCAATATAAAATTAAACCTAATTTATCTTTAAAAAGTGATGATATTAAAGATTTATGTGATAATAATCATCCTTTAATTAGGGAGTTACTGTTAACTTGAGAGAGTCCTAAAATGGTTTCCTGCTTCATTTTCTTATTCTATTTATAAAAAAAATATTTAGATTTGGAGATAATTGGCGAAATGAAAATATTTGAAAATATTAGAATCATTGATGTATCACATTTTATTTCTGGTCCTTGGGCTACTTCATTTTTTGCTCATCAAGGTGCTGATGTCATTAAAGTCGAACCTCCACCTTTTGGTGATTCATTTCGGATGTTTTCTTTTTTTGACAAGGAAATCTTCCCTCTTTTTTCAACACTAAATAATAATAAACGTTCTATTTCATTGAATTTAAGGAAATCTCAAGCTCAACTGATCTTTAAGAAGCTTGTGAAAATCTCTGATGTTGTAGTTGATAATTTAGTTGTAGGATCGATGGAAAGATGGGGTCTAGGATATCAACAATTGAAAGAAATTAATCCTAGTCTCATTTATATGTCAATCAGTGGTTTTGGTAGAACAGGATTAGATCAATACGTATTTAAGCCAGCTTTTGATCTTATTGCTCAAGCATCTAGCGGTCTTTTAGATGCAATGAGTGTTAAAGAAACACCTGGCCTTCCCATTGCAGATTATAGCACGGGAAACGTTGCAGCATTTGCAATTGCATCAGCACTATATCACAAAGAACGTACAGGAGAAGGACAGCTTATAGACCTTTCAATGCAGGATTTGATGTATACAATGAATATTCGTGCTCATGCACGAGAATTTTTATCTCGAGCTTCAAAAATAAGTGATATGACACGGATATTACCAATCTATAATCAATATCCTACAAAAGATGGTCATAAAATAGCTATTGTGGTCCTTACTGAACCTCAATGGTATCGTTTCTGTGAAAAAGTCTTAAAAAGACCAGAATTAATCGAGGATGAACGCTTTAACTCACCTATCAAACGATTTGACTATATTGATGTGTTAGATGAAATTGTAACCACATACACCTTAAAAAAAACTCAAGAGGAAGCTATTCAAGAGCTCGAAAATCAGAGGATACCCTGTGGGCAAGTTCAAACCATAGAAAATGTCAGGGATCATCCTCAGTTTGAAGCACGAGGAACACTCAATACCTCATTTGATTTTTCAGCATACGAAGTTACAAAAGCTACAATGCCTAATCCGATAATTAGATATAGTAAAACTCCAGGTGAACTTACTAATATAGCTCCCGAACTTGGTTTTCACACTAAGGATATTTTATGTGAATTATTAGGTTATAGTGAAGAGCTTGTAAAAAAATTTAAGGAGGCAGACGTTATTTAGGAGATATGCAGAAATCTCCTTAGATTAATGCAGAATTTTATGTAATATCATCTTTAATAATGAAGAGAAAATCCAGAACAGTAAAGGGAATTTTCAATTATATAGAAGACCATTGAGAACCCTTTCCTAAGAATTAATTAAGAGAGTTAGGATTAGGCTCAAAATCTAATACAAATTGGTTAGATTTAATCCTTTTTATACTGTTGAATATTGAAATATTTACTTGTTTAGAGTTTATTTT
>JAEOUE010000219.1 GCA_016839515.1 Candidatus Hodarchaeum mangrovi | reverse complement strand
TGCGAAATTGCAGGAAATCCGTTTTGAATCATTGGTCGAGATAGTACGGGATAATCTCGATCCAGAGCTAAAAATTATTGATTATTATACTCAATGTGATAAACCAAATCTCCAGCATTTCTTCTTAGCGAGTATGATTGAACGTGGGCATTTTGTCATGACTACAAATTTTGATCTATTAATTGAGCATGCAATGTTACAATTAGGGATACCAATAGAACAAATAAAAGTTGCAATTACAAAAAAAGATTTTGAGAAACTTAATGACCCTGAAAAGCTTTGTGCTGATGGATTCAAGACTCTTTATAAAATTCACGGGTCTACAGAAAACGTTTTAACCAAAGAATCAACTAGAGAAAGCTTGATTGCAACTATTCAAGCATTTGGTTCGAACAAGCAAGGATTAAGTGTGTTTCAAGTTGAGCCTTTTAAACGCACCCTATTCGATAATATATCTCGTGGGCGTTCTTTAGTCGTCATGGGATACTCTGGGAGTGATGATTTTGATGTGGTTCCCACTCTCAAGGTTCTTCATGAAATGAAGTCGGTGATATGGATAGATCATAGATTTGAAATAACCAATATACCAAATATATACGAAATCGAGATTCCGAAAAAAGTGGACAGTAAAAATGGGAGTAAGGTGGATCAAATTCTATTAGATATTAAACTCGCATCAAATATTCCTCATGTTTATAAGGTTGAGATAAATACTTCTAGTTTTTCGGAATTTTTCCTCTCAAGAGAGATCTCTCTTTCAAACGAGAACTTTAAATTAAGCCTTCAATCTTGGTTGAGCGAAAATGTTAAGGTGGAAAATGAAGCAATGAAATATATAATTCCCCAACAACTATATCATGACTATAATCGCTATGAGGATTCATTACGATGCATTGAAGACCTTTTGAAGCTCGCTCGCAAACAAATGGATCCTGTTTTAGAAATTCGAGCATTGCTTCTGAAGGGAAAAGTTCTTGATTCTGCAGGGAATCACAATGATGCTATAAAAATCTTTCAGGACGCTCTCAAACAGGCAAAATCATTACAAAATGAGGAATGGTTAGCCGCATCTTTAAATAACATCGGAAATGTGTATAACAGTAGAGCTAAATATGAAGAAGCGCTATCCTATTACAAACAAGCACTCCCTATTTTCCAAACGAGGGGGAGCCTTTATGAAGAAGGTATCGTGATGCGAAATATGAGCTCAATTCTCAAAAATTTGAATCGAAACTCGGAAGCTTTGGAACATGCAAGAAGAGCATTGGAAATTTCAGAAGTGTTTGGAAAATTATCAGATAAAGGAGATATTTTAATGATAATTGGCATGATCGAGACCAGCATGGGAAATGTACAAGATGCAATCGCGCATTATGAAGAATCCCTAAGAATAAACGATCAACTACATGATTACGATGCAAAAGTAGGCGTTTTGAATGTATTAGGTGATTTAATGATGAAACTAGGAGATTTTAACCGTGCTCTGACATACTTTCAAGATTCATTACAAGTATCTGAAAGTATTAATGATCTTTCTGGAAAAGCATCAACTTTAAACAATCTGGGAAGACTTTACACAATTTTATCTGATTTTTCACTAGCAATGAATTACCTGACTCTTGCAAGGAATTTAGCAAATGAAATTCAAGATAGTCTTATTGAAGCAAATAGTTCTTCCAATATGGGACTTGTATACTATTATCAAAGTGAAATGGATGAAGCATTAAAAATTTGGGAAAACACTTTAAAGATTTACGAAGCGAAAAAATTTGAGCTTGGAAAGGCAACTACTCTCATTAATATCGGAGATGTCTACTATCAAAAACAGAAATATAAAAAGGCTTCTCAGGCTCTCGAAGAAGCATTAAGAATTGGTAAGGAATCAAACGATATGGGTATTCAAGCCAATTCATTACAGAAATTAGGTATGATTTTGCAGGATGAAAAACAGTATGATAATGCAGCTTCTCTTTATCACAAGGGGTTAGCAATCTGCCAGCAAATAGGGGATATTGTAGGAATTGCTACATTCATAAATAACCTTGGTGCTATAGACTTTTCTCGTGAAAAATATGACGTTGCTCTTCAAAAATACAATGAAGCTTATAATCTTCTAAATCAAGTAGGATTAGGAGAAAGTCCATTAGCTTATACCATCTTAAGAAACATTGATCATCTAAATCAGCTTTCAAAATAATTAATTCAAATTAACAAAAATTTTTATTTGCTATGGTTAATAGGTATTGTTATATGAGTATATATCTAAAGGATCACGCTCCATGTGGAATATATTGCAAACGATGTCCCGGTGTTGAAACTTTTAACTGTCCGGGATGTAGAGAAAAAAAGGGACAAATACT
>JAEOUE010000015.1 GCA_016839515.1 Candidatus Hodarchaeum mangrovi | reverse complement strand
GGAGATTGCTCTTGGGTTTTCAATAATTGTAATTTGCTATCCTTACTTTTTAATTCTTTGTTATAGCTATTAAAGAACAAATATTCTTTATTAAATTGATATTTGCACATGATGATCGAAAAGTTCTCCTAATGCCAAGAAAGCATGTTTATCGATATTAAACAACATTTTCTGTTGAACAAAAGAATCAGGATCCACTACAATGACAAGATCGTCATTAATTTCTCTAGTTCCATAAGCGCGTTTTGCTGGTCGTAATTGTCTATAATCGAAATATTTACAATCACAGCGATATTTCACGAACTTTTCTCCATCAATATTTATTAATTGTATCCAGAGGAGATGACCCCTTTCAACTGGTTTTGAACCTTCTTCTTGCTCTTTAGTTACAAATCGAACCCTTATCATGCCATTTGGATATTTTCGATAGCTCACTATATTAGTTGGCAATTCATTTTGCATTTTATCATATCTGCCACGGTCAAAATAACATAATTCTAATGGTAATGCAAGATATTCCCTTTTATTTGAAACTGCCAATACTTTGTTCCTCAATATAAAATTAGCATTAATTGCTTTAAAAAGCTATTAAAATTCAACAGAAAAAATGAAAAATTTTGATAGTATTGCTATTGTAGAGAATAAAATATCTTTAGGAGTGCCACAAAATGGCTGTTAAAACAATCGCTGTAAAAATAAAAAATCCTGATATAAAATATCAAGTTATTATTGGTCAAGCAAATTTCTCTATTTGGACAACGGATAATCTCTTTATGACTATGCTAACAACGGTTCCGGGAATTAAATGTGCTGTAGCAATGAATGAAGCTGTTCCAAAGTTAACTCGAGTGACAGCAAATGATCCTACTTTAGAAAAATTAGCTGCTGAAAATGCTCTAGCACTTGGTGCTAGTCATGCTTTTGTTATTATGATGGAAAATGCTTTTCCCATCAATGTTTTACCTCACATTAAAAACCATCCTGCTGTTTGCAACATTTTTGTTGCTTCAGCAAATTATTTGGAAGTTATTGTTGGTGAAACAGAATTAGGCAGAGCTATCCTTGGAGTTGTTGATGGCAATAGTGTAACTAAAATAGAAACTGCTGCTCAAAAGAAGGAACGACGAGAACTTGCTGAGAAAATAGGATACGTAGTTGAATGATGAACTAGATTTTTTCCGATCTAGATATCCCAATTGAGTTCATCCTCCTTTCTTTTTTTCGAGCTATCTTCACTCTTGAAAGTCTGTCCCTCAATCTTGGGTAGATGCATCTCAGCATCACTGGAAGAAGTAGATTCATCTACATTCTTTTCCGATGGTGAGATTAATTTGATTTTATTTTTCTCAATTTTTATCTTTCCTTTATTGTAGTCGTTCAATAACAAATTTACTGATAGTAGTAAATGTCTTTTCAAATTATCTTTTGAGAATTGTATTGCTTCTGTTATTCTTTCAAATTCAAATGAATCTTTGATATACTTGTATAATTGATGAGGATTATTTTGCCTATCTTCTATTTCTTCTGCTAATTGTTTGAAATCTATTATTCCATTTTCTTTATCGTATCTCTCGATTCTTTCAAGTTGTTGGTCTAAATGTCGCCTTGTTATTATTGCTGCTAATTGATCATACTTCTTAATTATTGGCACTAACCAATTACCTTTTGTTTCATTATTATGATGATTCTTACATGCTCTCCATATCTCTTCATCTTCTATTTTCACTTCTTGGTAGATTTTGCTTTGGTGTTTTTCAGTGTGAACTAAATCATGAAGAAGAAGAGCTGTTATTGCTTTCATCACTGGCTCTGGATAACTTCCTAATCCCTCTCTTATTCTAAATTTCTTAAATGGTTGTGCTTTCTTTACTGGTGTAACTGTTTTTACTATTCTCCACATGACTTTGCCCATTCCATCATTTTTGAATGATCCTAATGCATCTTGCTCAAGAAACCACTGTAGTCTTTTTGCTGCTTGAGCATCTAGTCCTGGAAAATCAACAATAATGTATCCTTTGTATCCTCTTCTTGTTATTGGTACTCTTCGTTCTCCTTTCGTTAGTCTTGTATATGATCTTCTTAATGGTGCTGGAAAATAGCCACTTTCTCTTTCCTTTGATTCTTTAGAAATTGTTACCTTACATCCTTTCACATAGAATGTATATCTATTCACAATAATTGGAGAAATAAGCACTCCAATGAGTCGTAATCGTCCCTTTAACATGCGAGTGCTTCCTCCATTTGCTTCCAAAGATTTCGCTCTTTTTCCTCCTCAATGATTTTACCATTTTTTCCAATAGTCCTTGAGCGTTCTACATCTTGTAGTAATATTTCCAATAATTCGATTTTGCCAGACCCATTATTGATACTCCCTCCTAACCCAATCTCTGGCATATAGAGTATTGCTTTTAGTAAGAATCCTATTTCTTCTTGGGTTAGTTCATCAAGTAGTTCAATGATTACTGTAAATTCTCCAGAAAAATATCGCTCTCCAAAATCTTGTATTGATTTCTTTGATCCATATACAAGAGAGTTTCTTGTTTCAGTTGCAATATGCATTTTATGACCTTTGCCATTCCACTTTTTTTCTGCTTTAGATGTAATTATCACTGGTTCGAATTTTATTCTTGATGGTTTCTGAATTGAGCCCATAATTCGATGTCTAATACACTCGTTTTCTGGATAACATGAACCATTTGGATGAAATCCTTTAGGGAGTAATTTTTCACCACTTTGTGTCACCTCTTTATCTGAAGAGTGACATATTTCTATTCCTTGTTCTTTTGCTATTGCCATCATAGAATGGTTGAGTAATCCTCTTAATCCTTTTACTAAATAGCTCTTTCCTTCCTCTCTATTATCGAGTACCAATAGATTGTTTATCTTCCCCCCTGGTACTGCCCCATTGCCTGTTTTTGCTATGGGTGTTTTTATTCTTACTTTTATTCGTTTAAATTTTCGAGAGATTTTCATAAACATCACTTACTTAAGTATTCCTTAAGGAATCCTTAATATATAATTAATATTCAATACAAACTTATAAATATTACGGATACCTTATGAAATCCGTAATAAATATGTGAGAGACATAAATTGACAAAAATAATACTAAAAAGACAAGTAATTTACAACAAAGGGTCATTACAAATGAATATTCCAAAAGAAATTGTTGAAGCTTTGGACTTAAAGAAGGGAGATACTATAGGAATAACTTTAGAAGAAGAAGGTTTTTTGTGTAAAAAAATGTTTGAAGATTGATTATTTTATAGCTTTTTTTCGGGGAGTTATTATTGCTCGTACAAACAAAGCTAAGAGGGAAAAATAATGACAAACATTGATTGGCAAACAGATCCCTTGCTACTTGATCCTGAACCTACACTAATGAATGAGTGGTTGACAGCTAACAAAATCTTATCTATGGCTAAACAGTCGGACAATTTATTTATTGATAAGAATAACCTCACATTGAACATTTTCCCAATATTAGTGCGAAAAGTTGACTTTGTTCGAGAAAAAAATAGCGCCCGTATTCTTTCTCGTTTCCCGTTTCTTGTTTTAACTGAAAAAGAAAGAGAGATTATTAAAAGTAAAATATTACTTATCTCAGAGTTTGCTCGAGATTATTTCTACAAATCCATCAATGGACGAATATCCGATTGGCAAAGACGTTTGAAAACCTATCTCAAAAGAGGAGCTATGCCTTATCCTCTTTTCCGGTGTGCTTGTGAAACTACTCCCTTACCTGTAGTTAGACCAAATGTTGATTCTTTAACATTTGAAAGTGCTCGAGGAAAGAGATATGCTATTCCCATAAAACTCACCAATCAAATTGCCTATTTATGCGGGGTGTGTAATGGTGATGGTAATCTTCGAAAGCATTTTATAAATATCGTAGACGAAACAAAGGAACATATACAATTTCTTTCTAGATTATTAGAACAAATGTTTGCTTCTACAGTAGCACTGTTTCAATCAGGTAATGCTTGGGTTATTGAAATTCATTCTTCCGCTGCTAGTCGATTAATTAATTTCCTTACAGATCAAACTATTGATGGAGCAAAGTATGATTCCTTGCAAGAGCCACTATTATTTAAAATGCTAGGTGAACCATATAGAAAATATTATTGGGGTGGAGTGATGGATGCAGATGGCTCATTTAAGACATCTATTAGTTTTACAAGTGCTAGTGAAAGATATACTAAAGATTTTCAAGAATATCTTAAATTACTTAATATTTCTAGTAAAGCAACTCGAATTAATGATGTTGCTACAAGTTTATATATCCCTGCAGAACATAAAGTGGATTTTCTTCATCTTATCGGTGTTCTTAATCCTAAGAAAGCGAATGATTACCGAAATTTACTACAAAGAAAAAAAGCATTTCATAAATTTAAAAAGATAAAGGTTGATGTTACAACTAAAGATGGCTATTTTGATTTAAGTCTAATGAAATCTTTTCTTATCAATGGTTTTGGCGATTATCTTAGAGATTATCGATGAGAGAGAACATATACTACAATGAGAGAGATACACAACTTATCTGTTGGAAGCTATTCTAATTATGAAAAGGAAAATACTGCAATACCATTTTCGCTTTTACTAGAAATAGTTCAAATACAATATAATGATAAAAATAAAATCTACTTTTTACTTGAAGAGCTATATAACTCAATCACATTTCAAGTCGCTAGCTCAGAACCAATGAAAATACCATTAAAACCGACAGATACTTTAAGTGAAGTTTTACCTTTCTTAGAACCAAAGCAAACTTATGTGAATCTATTAACAACTGATAAAAAATTACTAAATAAAATTGAACAAGTATTTGGAATTAAATTACATTCAAATCCCATAAATAATAGGTTTTTAATTCATTTTCTTAGAACATATTGTATTTATGATGAAATAAGAGACCACATATCAAAAATTGAGTTTAGCTTATTACATCAAAAATGGCGAGATAGCCTATTTATATT
>JAEOUE010000218.1 GCA_016839515.1 Candidatus Hodarchaeum mangrovi | reverse complement strand
TGTTTAACATGTAATGGATTAGGTGTATATCGAAAAGCTGTACCATGGTTAATCATTGAAAATGAGAATAAAAGTATTAATCAGGGAGCCATTAACGAATATATTTTTGGAATTGAGCATCCTTTCAAATATCTAGTTATTTGGAGCTTAGCTAACCATTATGAATTCTCGTTAGATACACCATTCAAGGATCTTAGTCAAGTACACAAAAATATTGTCTTTTATGGAACAAAAGAAGAAAAATTTGAGTTAATCCAACCCCCAGAAATCAAAAAGAAATTTTCAAACATTGGAAAGGAAGTAGCGTTTGAAGGTTTAATTCCTCCCATTAATCGCTGGTACAAAGAACGTGTGAGAAATGAATCAAGAAGAACAGCTAGAACGATGGATGACCATATTTATTTTCGAGGAATGACTGAAATTATTTGTCCAGACTGTAAAGGAACAAAATTACTCCCTCAAAGGTTATTAGTTAAGATAAAAGGAAAAAATATTTATGAACTTGGAGAAATGACTTTAACAGAACTCAGAACATTTTTGGATTTAATTGCTGTAGAAGAGATCAGGAAACATATAGAGATTCCTATAATTGATGAAATCAAAAAACGCTTAGATCTACTTTGTGAAATTGGCGTTGGTTATATCAATTTGAATCGTGTTGCTCATACTTTATCTGGAGGAGAACTACAAAGAGTAAGAATGTCAACACAAATCGGTTCAGGATTAATGGGTATGCTCTATATTTTAGATGAACCTTCTATTGGACTTCATCAACGTGATAATTTCAGAATTATTCAGACTTTGAAAAAATTACGCGATATTGGGAATACTGTAATTGTTGTAGAGCATGATACTGAGATGATGGAAGCAGCTGACTGGATTTTAGACTTGGGTCCTGGATCTGGTGACCGTGGAGGAAAAGTTGTCGCTGAAGGAAGGGTAGAAGATATAAAGAATATACCTGAGTCTATAACTGGTCAGTATCTCTCAAAAAAGAGGAAGATAAAGATACCTGTGAAAAGAAGAAGTTCAAATGGTGATTATATTCTAATCAAGGGAGCAGCTGAAAATAATCTAAAAAATATTGACGTTAAAATTCCTTTAGGTATTTTAATATGTGTAACAGGCGTATCAGGATCTGGGAAAAGTAGTTTAATAAATGATATCTTAACGAAAGCTCTTATTGCAGAATTTCATGATCGTCGTGTCACTCCAGGAAAACATCAAGAAATTCTAGGTTTAGAAAATATCATGGATATAAGAATTATCGATCAATCACCAATTGGAAGATCCTCTCGCTCTAACCCAGCCACCTATGTGGGATTTTATAATAAAATAAGAGAAATTTTTTCTGACCTACCGGAATCAATAAATCGTGGATATTCAAAATCGATATTTAGTTATAATTCAAAAGATTCGGGAAGATGTGATGAATGTGAGGGAACAGGTGAGATTGTTACACAACTGCAATTCATGCCAGATGTCAGATCAATATGTCCAGTTTGTAAAGGAAAACGCTTCAAGCCTGAAATCTTAGAGATAGAATATAAAGGTTATAACATCGCAGATATTTTAAATTTTTCAGTTGAACAAGCATTAGAGTTGTTTAAAGACGTTCGTCTAATAAAACATAAACTAAAAGTCATGAATGATTTAGGATTAGGTTATTTAAAGCTTGGCCAGTCATCAACTACGTTAAGTGGTGGGGAAGCTCAGCGAATTAAATTAGCAAACGAACTAGGGAAAATAAAAAAGCAAGAACATAATCTCTATGTTTTTGATGAACCTTCAATTGGATTACATCTCGCAGATATTGAAAAATTACTATTTACAATAAATAAACTCATAGATGCTGGAAACAGTGCTATAGTCATCGAACATAACCTAGATATTATAAAAATGGCTGATTGGATTATTGATCTTGGGCCTGAAGGAGGAAATGAAGGTGGTTACCTACTAGCTTCAGGTACACCTGAACAAATAATTGGGGCAAGCAAGACATCATTCACTGGAAAATACCTAGCAGCTCATTTAGAAAATTGAGATGATTCTATGATTCAAACGAACTATATTGAAGTTACTCCTGATTTAATCATGACCTCTATGGTTACCAAAGAAACCAATAAGCTTATCAGACCTTATTTATATTCAAATATTTCCTGCCTTAATCTTCCTGATGAGCTAGTATTTGTTAATACTGGCCCACATGTAGATATTGCTAGAAAGTTTAGGAGAGACATGGAAAGCAAATTTGATAAAGAAACCTCATATTTAATTCTTACTAGTAAGACATGGGATTATATCTGGGGTATGAGTGCTTTTGAGGATGTTACCGTTGTCTCTTCCTCTCAAACAAGATCTGGAATCCGACAAAATTTGAAACAGGGAATCGATTCATCTTATAGGGAATGGATCATTAGACAAATCCCAGAAGATAATAAATTACATCAAAGTTTAATGAATAACACTATATTTATTCCTACGATTGGATTTTCTAACAAAAAAGAGATTGGTCCTAAGAATTGTCAGCTTTTCTTAGAATCTATCATGGCTAGTTCTATGACAATCTATTGTCCTTCAATGAAGTTACTATTCACAGACTCGTACATACAAAGCGTTATGCCACCATTTGTATGGTCTATTGCTACTATTGAGACTTATCGTAATTGGGAGCAATTAGATTTTGATATTATAATTCCCGGTCGAGGCCCTGTGGTTTCAAAGGATTATTTAATAAGCATACGAATTTGGATGGAAAACTATCTGAATCTGTTACGAGAATACCGAAATCAGGGAGTTCCAGAAAATAAAATTCTTCAGCAAGATTTTCCCGATCATCCAGGAAAACAGAGGATTTCATGGATCGATGGAGGGCAGTACCATACAGGAATCATTCAGAGTATGACACGTTACTGGTACAAACAAATCTTAAAAGAAGAATCAGAAATAGAAGATTTAATATTTATAAGTGAATAGAAAAGTGATGAAAGCTGCTTATCTTATTTAGCCGATTCAGTCATGACCTCAATTATTGTAAGATGTTCACAACAACATGCCGAACTTAAATGGACAAGGCAGACGTCACATGGGGGATTTTCTGATTTTAATAGGCTGCAATAATAAACGTCTTCTTTACTCAAAACCTATCAACTCTTTATCCATTCTAAAATCTCTAGAATGTACAAGTATATTTAAATTTTATACGTTTTTGGTTCCCAGACAAAAATGGTAGAAATTTATTATTAGTAAATAATTTTCTCGTTGTAACGAGAACTTAATTTTTTCTTCTTTTTACTCAACAAAGAGAGGATACCGAGCGAAAGAAAGATAAAGAGTAAAGAAAAAGAGAGAAAGGTTCCTACTTGTCGTGTTATCA
>JAEOUE010000217.1 GCA_016839515.1 Candidatus Hodarchaeum mangrovi | reverse complement strand
CATCACGATCAAGATTGCTACTGAGGTTGATTATTTCAAAAAAAGTTTTTCTGACTATAAAAAAGCTTTAAAACCGTTTATGGATGATCTTGATTATTTAATAGGGTCAATACATGCGATTACCACTCCTAAAACCAGTGTTTTGCCAATTGACGAAAGTGTCGCCATTCCGCAAATCAAAGAAGCAGGAATTGATTATGTTTACGTTTCATATTATGATTCGCTAATTGAATTGGTTCAGACGAGATTTTATGATATCATAGGTCATTTGGACGTTCCTAAAAAGTATGGTTTACTTCCAATGGATACAAACTTAGTATGGCAAAAGGTTCTGACCGTCCTTGACCATATTGAATCCTCTGAGATGGTTGTGGAAATTAATACTTCAGGATTTAGAAAATTCATCGGTGAACCTTATCCTAGTAATGAAATTATAAGTGAATTAATAAATAGAGAAATTCCTTTAACATTAGGGTCAGATGCGCATACACCTGAAGACATAGCATTTAATTTTGATACTACGCTTGCATATTTACGGAAAAAAGGAGTAAAGTATCTAATAAAATTTAATCAGAGAGAGAAATCACGTATTTCTATTGATTAGCCGAAATAATTAATTTATTTGTTTGAATCGCTATTTTTTTAAAGGGATAAAATATTTCCTTACTAAAAATAGTAATAAGATTGGTGTAGCTTTTTTGGTCATTTTTCTTACTGATTCCGAAAATTTGGTTCTGAAAGAATTTTTTCAAGGAACAGATCTGAAAGATATCCCTAAAATTCTTAATGAGGAACGTCAAACATGGAGTCGATTAGAGAAAGATGGAAGGATGCAGAAGGAAGTAGATATAAGATCTATCTCGAAATTTAAATCATTAGCTTTAAAAAAATTGCGTAAAGAACTTCTTACTCGTGCTGACGAATCTTTTTTAGATTATTCTCCTCAAGGGATAACTAAAGAGGAGCGTGATCGAAGTGAAAAAGATTTTAATTTATTAATTAATCATGGAATATTAAGAGGGTATGATTTCCGAGATGATCGTTTTGTTTATCTGTTTTACTCCCCTACTAAAGAAAGTTTACTACATTGGCAAGAACATTCCTGTAGAAATGATGATTGTGAAAAAGATTGTAATAATATCTTACATCAGTTTAGTAAGGAGCATGGAATAAATTCAAATGACCTGACTCAGCCATCAATACCAAAGAAGTTTGATGAAATTCTTAAATTAATCTTATTGCGTGAGAGGAATGAACAAAATGAGTAGAGAACCCCGAATAATCCGCCCGAGTCGAAATTTTCTCTGGAAAAATTATTTTCAATTTTTTTTAATATTCTTCGTAACATCAGTTCCGACGATAGTAACATTATCGTTATTTATTACCTTTCTAAGTTCAATAGATCAAGCAAGAGGGCCTGTTCTTCAAGATCTATTCTTTTTATTAATGATCATTTATTTTTTGCTCTGGATAATAGGAGGAATATTATATACAATTGGAGAGTATCTTTATATTAGGAACATGTATTTTATTGTCCATGGACATGAAATTGTTGTTAAAAAAGGTTTAATCAATATTACTGAGAAGCATGTGCCCTATAGAACCGTAACAAACATCGATATGCGAATTGGCCTATTTGATAGGTTATTCCAGATTGGTACGGTTGAGATTCAAACAGCAGGAGGAAGTATTTCGAGTTCCTCATTAGAAGCAGGTCCTGAAGAAAAGCTTGAAGGAATTCGAGTTTATAAGGAGGTTCGAGATTATATTTTAACACAATTACGTGCTTATCAAGCTTCTCATCTAGATACCTCTGAAGGGCTTACTAAAAAGAGTGCTGATGTTTCTGCAATAATCGTGGAGTTACAGAACATTAATAGTCTTTTGGATACGCGTTTAGCTCAATTAGAAAAAAAATTGGATGAATTGCTAAATAGAGATAATTAATCAGATTAAATATTTGTTAATTCGTAACTGATATTCCATAATTTCTTTTGCAGCGTTTTATCATGAGATAATTCAGAGCTAGGGGTTATTTGAGACTTAGCGAAATATTTACCACTAATTCCTTCAACCTCGGGAGAAGTCGCTACGTAAATAGAAGTTTGTGCACCCACTTCAGGGGATTTGGTAATAAAGGGACGGAGAAGATAGTGGAAAATATATCGATGGAAGAAGCTTCCTCCCTCACGATTAAGATTTGTACGGATAAATCCAGGATGGACAGCATTGACGGACAAGGTCGTATTTCCTTCTTCTCGAAGATGATCATGCAGTGTATAAGTAAAAAGCACATTTGCCAGCTTAGAACTTCCATAAACACTCATTCCCTGATATTTTCTTTTTTCAGTTTGGAGATCTGATAAATCAAGGGTTGCGGTCTTATGTAGTCCAGAAGCTACATTTACTATCCTGCCTGATGGACTTTGTTTTAAAATCGGTAATAATAGGTTAGTGAGTAAAAATGGACCAAGATAATTTACAGCAAAGGTTAATTCAAATCCATCTACTGATAAACGCCTCTTATATTGAAAAGTTCCAGCATTATTTATTAATACATCCAATTCGGAGTGCTCTGAGAGAAAATTTTTTGCCATTGCCTTGATGGAGGTTAAAGATCCTAGATCGAGTAAATAAAGGCCAATATTACTGTTATCTTTTACCGATTGTAATTCTTCTTTTAATTTTTTTCCTTTCTCTTCATTACGACAGGCTAATATAACATTGTGCCCCATTTTAGCTATTTCTTGGGCTGTTACTTTACCTATTCCAGAGGTAGGTCCCGTAATAATTATGGTTTTACTTTCCATTAAGAATTCACTCTATATTAGCTTATTTTTACTTTCCCTTGAATCTTGTCATTATTTTATCATAAATATATTTCTTTTGATAGAGTTGACAATTATAGCTTTTTACCTAGTAAATAATTGTTATTAAGAGAATTAATTGTCACAAAACAATTTTAAAACACTCAAATAGTACTTTACGGCATTCTATGACCCGTTATTAAAAGATTTCCAACTCTACTGGAAAACTTTTGAAATCCGTAATAGGAACCTTTAGTCTTTAGGGAAATACTTTTCAATTCTCCCCTTACTCAAATCTTGTTTATAAGATATAGTATCTGATGCGTTATTTTCAAAAAAAAGGTGTACAGAATGCTCGAATTATTACAAAAAGGGGTTGAGTACGGAGAAAAGTTAGGTTCAGACTTCGTTGACGTTCGATATGATGATCTAGCCCTCAGAACTCTGGAAAAGATGAATGAAAACTACAGTAAAATCCTTTCCCGGAAACGTTCTGGAATTGGTGTAACTTGTTATTACAAAGGAGCAGCTGGTTACTCATTTACTGCAAGCCTTGAGTCAAAAGAAATTATGGATACCGTTACCCGTGCCTTTAAACTCGCTAAATCCATTTCTCCAAGCGTACAATTACCCTTAGATTTTGATCCTTTACCCTCTATTACTGCTAAATCATCAGGTCCTCAATTTGGCAGTTTAATCAAAATTCACCCCAATTCTCGTGATTTGGATTATAAGATTAATCTTGTAGATCGAACATCTGAGGCTGCAAAGGTTGGTGGAAAAAATGTCAAAAATATTCGAACCTTATATGGAGAAATGTTTGGTCAAAAATTATTCACTAATTCAGATCAAAGTATAATAGACTGGGAATTTGAAGTAATTGATCTTAGGTGTAGAGTTACTTCAAAAACCGAGGAAGGAGACCTTGTTATAGGAGCTAAAGGATTTGGAGGGACAAGAGGATTAGAAATATTTGAGGAAAAGGGTAAAACGCCTGAAGATTTTGGATCGATTGCTGCGAAAAATGCTAATGAGCAATTAGAAGCTAAAGCTTGCCCTGCTGGAAAGTTTCGTGCCCTGAGTGAAAATGAATTAACGGGAGTTTTAGCACATGAGTCCTTTGGTCATTTATCGGAGGCAGATTTTGTTGTTATTGAAGCGTCTCCCATTACAGGTAAGATCGGTGAACGTTTAGGAACTGATATAGTTACAATAATAGACAACGGCGTACCTGATATTAAAACTCATGGGGGGCTTTTAGTACCTTTTGATGATCAAGGAATGAAAGCAAAAGAGACTGTTATTGTTAATAAAGGGATCTTAAAGCACTATCTACACAACCGTGGTACAGCTAAACATTTGAACCAATCTCCAACTGGCAATTGTCGTGCTATTAATTTCACTTTTCAAGCTATTCCTAGGATGACTAATACATATTTTGCTCCTGGAGACTTAACTGAGGAGGAAGCTCTAGAAAAGCTCGGGACTGGGATTTATGCCATACAATCATATGGAGGCCAAGTCGAAGGAGATGGGAACTTTGTCTTTAAAGCTGTCAGGGGATACTGGGTGGAGAATGGAGAAATAAAATACCCATTACGGGAGGTAAGTCTTTCTGGTAACATTTTAAACTTACTTACAAAAGTTGAAGGAGCTACAAAAGAATTAGAATTAGGTTCTGGATATTTTGGAGGATGTGGGAAAGGAGACCAATTTCCTCTACCAGTGGGTGATGGGGGACCAAAAATAATCTTTTCAGAAGTAACATTTGGAGGACAAGTTTAATGGAATTCGATAATTTAAATTCTGAGCTATTATCAACTGTTGATTCTGCATTAAAATATGCTCATGGACTTGATTCAAAAGTAGCTTACGAAATCTATTTATTTTATGCACACAAATCTGGTGTAGATATAACTCAGGGAGTGGTTGAGAGTTCAGACGGAATTATTGCTGGAAATGCTATTCGTGTAGTTGGTGGAGTGAAAGAAAAGAAAATCAGCTTTTCTTCATCAAGTGGAGTAGATCTAGAGCGAATAAAAGCTAATATAAAGGAAGCATTAGCATTTAATGACGTCTTGAAAATAACTGATTCACGATTTCAATCCTTTCCTGATCCAATTCCAGGAGGAGTTGAAGGTATTTTATCAAATGATATAATAATCTCCTCTGCAGTTGACCTTCTCCCTATGTCTCAACAAGTGATAGATGAAGCTAAACAGGTTGATGAACGAATAAAAATGACTGGATTTTCAATGGGAATCTTTTGGGGGGGTTTTGCTGTTGGCAACTCAAATGGTGTTCAAAGAGCGAGTCGAATAACTTCCTCTGGAGCCTCTTTTTATTGCCAAGCTGTTGAGGGAGATGATCGGAAAGATGCTTATGAATATGCCATTTCTCGTGAGAAGATTCCTGAAATTCAAGGATTTGGTGAGATAGCAGCACGAAAAGCAGTTAAATTGTTGAACGGAAAGATTCTGAATGAAACAACATCTTTGCCTACGGTTTGGGATAATATGGCTTCAGCTTGCTTTATTCGGGCTGGAATTGGTGCAGGATCAAACGGAAGTAATATTGTAGAAGGATTGTCTCCACTTGCAGATCGTATAGGAGATCAAGTAGCTGTGACTGATTTCACCCTTCTTGATGATGGTCAGAATCCTACTGGAGCCTATACACATGCAATCGATGCTGAGGGCATTCCACAACAAAAGACTAATATTGTTGAAAATGGTGTTCTCAAAAGTTTTCTTTTTAATCATTATTATGCAAAGATTTTTGGGACAAATTCAACAGGTAATTGTACCCGAGGTGGTGGAATATTTCCTAGTAGTTTGCCTTATGAGGAGTCACCAGCTGTTGTTGCAACTAATTTTCTAGTAGAACCCAAGAAGTTTTCAGAAGAGGAATTAATCTCTCAGATTGATAGAGGTGTTTATATTAAAGAAATGCCAATGGGAATATTTCATAGCAATGTATCAACTGGAGAATTTTCTGCAGTGGCCAATGCAGCGTTCTTAATTGAAAATGGAGAACTTAAGACTCCTTTAAAAGCTGTCTCAGTTGCCGGTAGTTTTTATACAGGATTAAAAAGTATTCGTCAGATCGGTGGAAATCTAAAAGTAACTCCCTTCGGAGTTGAAACACCCAGTCTAGTCATTGATGGGCTATCTTTAGTAATTTAGGTGAAATACCCTTTTTTTTTATTTTAATAGTAGTTCTATAAATTCTATTTCATGAGGTTTTTCCTTCCAGAGCCGAAGAGGAATAATTTCCCAGGTCATACCTTTAGATAAAACTTGTAGTTCTTTGTCTCGTGCTGTTAGAGCAGAATGATATTTTTTAATCATCTCCCTTGAGACATATGAAAAAGATTTGGCAACAAAAAAAATCTGTGTAACTTTGGGAAAATCCTTAAAGTTTAACGAAAAGGGTCGTCTAAGAAATGCTTCTAGCGTATCAACATCTAAATGTTTCTCCGAACAAAAAACTAGAATCTCTTCATTATCTTTAGAGAGTCTAATATCATAGATATCATCAGTTGATTTTGATCCTATATCGATTTTGTTATAATTCCATTTATGGCAAAAAACTGTGAAACGAATAATTAATGCAGCATGAGTATCTTCATTTTGACAAATTGAGGAGTAGAGAAGAGGGACTAGATCAGTATTTTTCGATGCAAAATAATTTAATAGCATAAATGGGGATTGATAGGCTTTTTCATCATCGACTGAAAGCTGATAAAAGCTTTTAGCAATTTCTAATATTATGGGTACAGAAAGATTTGGATTGTCTGTTAATTCACTGATTTGTGACCGTTCTAACTCAGTGATTGTCTTTTCTGATGTTTTCCTTCTTCTAAATAGTCCACTGGTTTTTTCTTTTGTATTCATAACCTTTTGATAAAGTTCGTGGGAATCCTCTTTCTTCCTCAGTTTATCATTGCTTTTGGCAATAATAATCTTATCAACTTCTTGTTGTTTTAATAGAGTATTACAATGCGGACACGAGTAAATAATTTGATTATTTCGGTCATATCCCTGTGTTAATCCTATTTCACAGAAATAATCTCTTTTACAGGCAGGACAGAACCAAATAATGTCATTCATACCAAAATTGGAGCGGCGGCCTTTTTCATAATAACAGGTAAGGCATTTCGCATCACAAGTCATCATTGGCATAATAGATAATCCTTATACCTTGTCTCTTATTTAGGTTAAGAAATAAATTTATGAATATTATATTATTAAATATTTTCTAGAAATTAGGTTTTAAGGGAGTATATAGTGATTTTTGGATTTATGTGATGGTATTGAAAAAGCAAAGAGTATTTTTAGCTGGTGCTTCTGGTTCCATGGGCTTTGAAGCCTTCAAAAATCTTTGGGAAAAAAGAGAGATGTATGATATCATATTGCTCCAACGACCTTCTCAGAAAAACAAAGAACTCTTTAGAAAGTATGAAAAGAAATGTAATATTATCCCAATAACTGGAAAAGGAATAGTAGAAGGGAATGGATTGAAAATAGTTTGGGGAGATGCAACTTATTATCCAGATGTTGAAGAAGCATGTAAAAACATTGATTGGTGTCTTTGTCCGATGGCATTTATCTCTCCAGCAGCTGATCATAATCCTGAAATGGCAAAAGCAGTCAATACAACAGCAGTACAGCATATCATTAAGGCTATTGAATCACAACCGAATGGGAAGGAGAAAATTAAACTCATTTACATCGGTACAGTGGCTGAAACAGGGGATAGATTACCTTCAATCCATGTGGGACGAGTGGGAGATCCTTTAAAACCCTCGATATTTGATTTCTACGCTGTAACAAAAATCGCAGGAGAAAGAGCCGTTTTAGAATCCAATATTCAACACTGGGCTTCACTCCGTCAAACATTCATAATGACAACAGATGATCTTCTTGATCCAATTATGTTTCATCAACCAATAAATTCTTTCATGGAGAATAACACCAAAGAGGATGCAGGAAGAGGATTAATTAATTGTCTAGAAATTCCTGAGGATTCTAATTTCTGGAAACGCGTATACAATATGGGTGGGGGATCCAGTTGTCGAACTACTTTCTATGAGATGTTAAACCGAGCTCTTGCCATTAATGGATTAAGACTTGAAAAAGTAACTGAAAGAAGATGGTTTGCATTAAGAAATTTTCATATGCAATATTTTGAAGATTCATATGTTCTCAATAATTATATCCATAATTGGAGGGAATCAAACGAAGATTACTATCAACGATTGACAGATCAGCGGTCTATTGGGATGAAACTTCTTAGTTGGATATGTTCAAGGATTCCTTTCATTCAAAAAAGAATTGAACGTGCCATGTATAAGAAATTTCGGGAAATGGTCTCCGAATCAAAAAATGGAACAGAATATTGGTATAAAACTAGGAATGATATGCGAATTTCCGCGTTTTACAAGGATTACGCCACCTATGAAGCAATTCCTGATTGGGGAGTTGATCTGCCTGAACTTGATTCTAGCAAATTAGAATGGATCCGCCTTGATCATGGTTATGATGAGGAGAAAATACAGCTAGATCTAAATGATTTACAAAAAGCAGCTGCTTTTAGGGGTGGTGAATGTCTATCAGGATCATGGAATGGAGATTTATATCAAAAAATAAAATGGAAATGTGCTAGTGGTCACTATTTTGAAAGCAAGGTTTATACAATCTTAAAAGCGGGTCATTGGTGTCCTGAATGCCTTCCTCCACCTTGGAATTATGATGAAGAAGCAAAAAGAAATCCCTTCTTTGCTCAAGTTTGGTATTCAAATCATGAAATCACGGAAAATAATTTCTATCCAAAGGATTGTTATAAGGATATTGTTGAATAAATTATGGTAGATAATAGAAACCTTTTTGTGGTAAGAAGTTCTATTTCAATTGATCTTTTATGAGTACTGGATTTTCTTGTAGATATCATTCGAATCGGGATGCAATTGATAAATGTGAAAATTGTTCAGCTTTTATTTGTTTAGAATGTAAAAAGGTCTATCAAACACCCTACACCACTTCTGACATAGATCATGATATGGTTTCAGATTCATATAGTGAAAAACATACTCTCTGCCCAATATGTTATTATGATAATATGGAGAGAGCTGGGGATGGAATGAGGCGAATGGGTTTCATTTGTCCCTTTATGTTTATCATTGTATTTCTAGGGGGAACATTTTTGATGGTTTTTGTTCTTCTTCAATTTATCGATCTCTGGAATAATACTCCTGGACCTTCTATGGGTCCAGGACCTGAAATTTTATTAATCTTTACACCCCTATTTTTTATAATCCCGCTTGTTATTATGGTATGTTTACTAAGACAATTCTTCGTTAAAGGGCCTCATCAAGCAAAACAAGCAAGAATAGCACGAGAAGCTTTTCTTGAATCAATTGGTGATACTTCTTTATATCAACAAGAATATGATAAAGGAGAGTTTTCCTCATCTTATTCTTCCTATTGCCGAACATGTGGTGATAGGATTAACCCAGATGAGCGGTATTGCTCCAACTGTGGTTCTTCGACTAGAAAGTAAGAAAATATCATAATTTTCCTAAAAATAACAATGTAGAATGAATTGAATTTATATATTCGAGCTTCTAAATCGAAAATATTGATAGTAAAGAATATAAAAAGAAAAGCGTTGAAATAGAGCTAGATATGAAATTTAGGAAGAATTGAGTTTCGTAAAAAAATTTAATTAATCTGGTTTCTATTATATTTCAAATTTTAAGAAGAAGGCAAAATGCATGGTTTCTCCCGAAAATATTCCCCTCTATCCCGAAAAAGTTCCAAAACATATGGATTATCCCAATATAGCCCTTTATGAACTAATGGATGTAGCAGTACGCGATTTTCCTCATCGTGATGCTTTAATTCTCGAGACAATGAGCTTTGATAAAATTGCCAAACTTACCTATAAAGAACTAGGTGAACAGTCTGATAAATTCGCTGCATTCTTAGTATCAAAAGGAATAAAACCAAAGGACAAAATAGCAGTCTTTTTACCGAATATGGTAGAGTTTGTTGTAGCTTATTATGGAATATTGAAAGCAGGAGCAGTTGTTGTTTCATTAAATTTTCAATATCCCGCTAGTGAGTTAGAAGGACAATTAATCCAAAGTGAAGCTCGAGGAATTGTCTGTGCTGATATGATTTCTCCCGCAACTCAACCTTATGAGGTATGTAAGAAAGTTAGAGATGAGGGAAAAACCTCTTTAGAGTTTATTGTTGTAGCGTCTGTTACTCAATATTTGAAAGGATATAAAAGCGTTTTAGGTAAAAAAATGGGAAAAATTAGCGTAAAAGATCCTCGTGATGTGTACTTATATGAGATCATCAGACAATATCAAGCCAAGGATCGACCCATTATTAAAGTTCTTCCTGATGATCTAGCTGTCCTAATGTTTACGGGAGGGACAACAGGGACCCCAAAAGCTGCGATGCTAACCCAAGGAAATCTAGTAAGTAATGTCTATCAATGTTCAGTATGGATGTATCCGCCACTAGAAAGAGGTAGTTTAGTAGGAATCGGCTCTTTACCATTTTACCATTCTTATGGTGCAACAACAAGTATGAACTTGTGTATGTATTTTGCAGGAACATTAATATTAATGCTAGACCCCAGAGAAAATAAATTTACTCAAATTCTTTATCTAGTCTCAAAATATAAAGTCCAACTCTTTAATACCGTTCCTACTTTATATATTGCTTTATTAAATCATCCTGATCTTAAGAAATATGATTTAAGCTCCTTAGTAACTAGTAGCTCAGGAGCTGCCCCTCTTCCACTAGCTGTGCTCAGAGAGTTCGAAGCTGTCACAGGAGCAAATCTTGCAGAAGGGTATGGACTAACAGAAACCTCACCAGTTACCCATATTATTCCAATGGCAGCTCCTCCTAGAGGAGAGGTTCCCTTTAAAAAAGAAGGATCTATTGGTTTACCTTTACCTGATACTGATGTACTTATTCTAGATCTAGAAACTGGAACCAAACAATTAGGTATTGATGAGGAGGGTGAAATTGCTATAGCAGGTCCACAGGTTTTTGCAGGATATTATAAAAAAGAGAAAGAAACATCTGAAGTAATACGGATAATTGATGGAAAGCGTTTCTTCCTAACTGGAGACATAGGAAAGTATGATAAAGATTTTTACTTCTATATAACTGATCGTAAGAAAGATATGATTGATGTCGGTGGATTTAAAGCATATCCTCGTGAAATCGAAGAAGTGTTAATTGCTCATCCTAAAATTATTAATGCAGCCTGTATTGGGGTTCCGCACGAAAAAGTAGGCGAAACAGTGAAGATTTTTGTCGTCCCTAAACAAGGAAGTGAGCTTACTAAAACAGAAATCCTAGAATATTGTCAAAAGAAGCTAGTAAAGTATAAACAACCCCATTCAGAAGATTTTATAGAAATCAGAAGTGAATTACCTTTGACTCAAGTTGGTAAAGTATTACGTCGTGCTTTAAAGGAGGAAGAAAGGAAAATTAATTAATAATCTTTTTATTTTTTCTCCTTGAGATATTTAGTTAACAGTGAAGCTAATGGTTAATGGAAAACTCTTAGAGCGAATTAAAAAAACTGTTGCTGAGCAAGCTGTCAAAGATAACTTAGAAGAGGGAATGGTAGTAGGAGTGGGAAGTGGATCAACCATTATTTATGCAATAAATATGATGGGACAAATGAATAGAGAATTAGGGGGATTAGATATCGTATGTATTCCAACTTCTCATCAGTCTTCCCAACTTATAACACAAAATAAACTGAAATTAGGATCTTTAACAGAATATCCTGAATTAGATATAGTAATTGATGGTGTCGATGAGATTGATAGCCATTTAAATGCTATTAAGGGTGGTGGTGGCTGTTTATTACAAGAAAAGATCGTTGCATCAAATACAAATAATTTCATCGTTGTTTTGGATTATAAAAAGAGGTCATTCAATTTGGGAACTAATTGGAAGAATGGTGTACCCATTGAGATACATCCAATCGCTTTTAAACCACTTATGACAAAATTCATCCAATTAGGAGGTAAACCCACTCTTAGACAAGGGATTAAGAAACTAGGACCTGTCATAACAGATAATGGTAATTTTATTGTTGATGTGAACTTTGGATTGATTGAGAATCCAGAATCTCTTAATGCAAAGTTAAAAGCGATCCCAGGAGTTTTGGAAACTGGTTTCTTCATTCAAATGATTTCCACCGCATATATTGGTGAAGAATCTGGAAAAATCACCATTGAGAAGAAAAAGAGGAATTGATCTCTCTAAATGTTGAATTCCGAGAAACTTTGCTTTTTTGTAGGAAACTCTGGTAGTGGTAAGGACTCAATTATGTTAAAAACTGCAGAAATCCTTGTTCAAGAAGATTTTAGAGTTCACGTTCTTAAACGGTGGATAACCCGACCTCCTCATCCTAGTGAACCTTTCACATCTATCTCTGAAGAAGAATTTCTGAAATATAAGGAAGAAGGAAAATTTGCATTAGATTGGTATGTCTATGGAAAATATTATGGTTGCCCAATAGAACTTGAGGATTATCTGAGAAAGGATTTCCTAGTTTTTGTCAATGTTTCCAGAACCATTCTTTCCACTGCACGGAATAAGTATCCAAAGTGTAAAATTATTCTAATAGAAGTAGCTGTAGAAATAGCCACTCAGAGAATAAGTAACAGAAATCGACAAAATGATGGATTGCAGGAAAGAAAGGCACGTATGAAAATGGATATTGAAATGCCGAGTCCTGATTTAATTGTGAAAAATAATGGGGTACTTGAGGAAGCTGTTACAGAAGTGGTTCAATTTTTAAAAATGAGTTCGGTCTAGATGGAACAAGATATTCCTAAAATTGCTAAAAAATTAGCTAGAAACACTGGAGATTTATTGAAGAAGTATTATTGCAAAAAGAACACCTTAATCTATAAATCAGATTCTAGTTTAGTAACTGAGGCGGACTTGGAAGCTGATCGCTTTTTACGAACGGAGATTGAAAAAACATTTCCTTCCCATTCTATTATAAGTGAAGAAAGTACGAAGAAAAAAACATCATCTAATTACCAATGGATCATTGATCCCCTTGATGGAACAACAAATTTCTCAATTTGTAATCCCTTCTTTGGAGTTTCAATTTGCGTTTTGTTAAAAGGAGTCGCCCAAGTTGGGGTAATCTATTCACCTATACAAGATGAACTGTTCTGGGCTATAAGAGGAAAAGGAGCTTTTCTTAATAATAAACCCATAATTGTTGATAATCAAAAAGACATTGAAAAATCTGTGATTACCTTTTGTAATGGTAGAGATATCGAATCTCGTAAGATACTTATCCAAATATACCAGAACTTAAAACTAAAAAATAATAGAATTCGACAGATTGGTGCAGCAGCCTTAGAATTATCTTATGTTGCTGCAGCTCGTACTGGTGGTTTTTTCATGCCAGGAGTAAATTCATGGGATATTTTAGCAGGAACTTTAATAGTAGAAGAAGCAAAAGGGAAAGTAAGTGATTTTAACGGTAAAAAATTTTCGATAAGTTCACAAAATTTAATAGCTGCACCAGAATCAGTTCATCAAGCCCTTTTAGAGCTCATTCAAAAGACAACCCTCTAAGATGAGATATCTAATAGAACAAATTTCTTCAAAAATTAAAAAAACAAACTATCTATCTTCCATTTGGAAATAAATGGTTTTTTTGATTCGATATTTAGAAATTTAAAATGATGGATGAAATTTCAGAATGACTAAACGAAGTACCTTCTCTAATGAAGTTATCAATATCATTAAATCCATTCCAAAGGGAAAAGTGGCAACTTATGGTCAAATTGCCGCCTTAGCTGGAAATCCAAGAGGAGCACGCCAAGTAACTTGGCTATTACATTCAGCAACTGAAAAAGAAAATCTTCCGTGGCATAGAGTTGTTAATAGTCAACGAAGAATTTCTTTACCCAAAGAAGGGGGATACGAAGAACAAAAAATGCTCTTAATAAGTGAAGGAGTTGTTTTCGATTCTCTTGATCGAATTGATTTTCACCAGTTCTTATGGAATCCTTTAACAGATAAAATTGGAGAAATCGATAAAAATGGAATATAGGCAAGTTGGAAAATCAGGATTACGAATAAGTGAGGTAGGATTGGGTTCTTGGCTTACAATTGGCTATGATCTAAATGAAGTACAAACCAATTCTTTAATAGTACGAGCCATTGAGCTAGGTATTAATTTCTTCGACACAGCAGACGCATATGAAAACGGTAAATCGGAGAAAATAATAGGAAATGTTTTAACTGATGCAACTATTGAAAGAAAGAAGCTAGTTATAGCAAGTAAAGTTTTTTATCCTATGTCAGAGGAAATTAATGACAGGGGACTAAGCAGAAAACATATCATGGAGAGTATTGAGGGAACCCTCGATCGATTACAAACAGATTATTTAGATATTTATTATTGTCATCGTTTTGATTATTATACTCCATTGTCTGAAACCGTAAGTACTATGGATGATTTGATTAGTCAAGGGTTAATTCATTATTGGGGTACTTCTTGTTGGCTTTCTTATCAATTAGAACGAGCGCAATGGGTAGCAAAAGAATTATACTGTCAACCACCAATTGTGGAACAACCAATGTATAATATGCTAGATCGTGACCCTGAATTGCATGAGTTCAATGTATGTAAAGACCATGGGATTGGGATTACTGTATTTTCTCCTCTTGCTGAAGGATTTTTAACAGGGAAATACTTAGAGAGTATACCTTTAGATAGTCGTGCGATGATGACAACTAGGAAAAAAATACTAAGAACTAATTCTGAAGTAGAAAAACTAAGACAATTAAAAACTCTTGCTGATGAATATGAACTAAAACTACCCCAATTAGCATTAGCTTGGATCTTAAGCAAGGAAGAAATTTCTTCTGTTATTACTGGTGCTACAAAAACAGAGCACATTGAGCAAAACGCGCAAGCATCAGGAGTTAAATTAACTAAAAATCAATTGGAAAGCATCGAAAAAATTTTAGATAATGAACCCACTTATCGATACAAGTACATTCCTGAAATGAAAATTGGTCGGGATTCAAAATTAAGTAGGGTGATCTAAAATTTTTTATGAAGAAAGAAATCCCCAAGATATTTCAAATAAAGAAGTTTTAAAAGTTTTACAAAGAATATTCTCAAATTTAAAAGAGGAAGATATTCATTTCTTTTATCATGGAACTTACAATGTGTTTGAAGTAAAGAATGATTTTATTTTTCGTTTTCCTGACCAATATTTTAGGAATGACTCTGGAGTCCAGTTAATTAGGAATGAGGTCAAGACCCTCACTTTACTCAAAAAACACTTAAATATTTCTATTCCCACCCCCCAATTTGTTTCTGATGATCCAAGTTCTCCATATATGGGGTATGAGAAGCTTGATGGAATTCCACTCTCTCGGATCTTTCTATCTTTAAAGAAGGAAGTACTAAAGCAATTATCATTAGATATAAGTTCATTTTTGTCACAACTTCATTCACCTGAATTAACTAAGTCATTTCCAAATCAAAATTTTTCCTTAAAAGGATATAAACAAGAATGGAAAACATTTTATCAAAAAACCCAAGATGAAATTTTTCCTTTATTGACTAAATCCCAAAAGAGATGGATTGCTAAATTATTTACTATTTTTCTAGATGAAGAGGAGAATTTTGAGTTTGAACCGAAGGTTATTCATGGTGATTTTGATATATCAAATATCCTGTATGATCCTAAAACAAAACATATTTCTGGTATAGTTGATTTTGAAGAAACAAGAATTTATGACCCTGCAGCAGATTTATTATTCTTTAACGAGGGAGATTCTTTTTTAAAAGTTATTCTAAAGAATTATAAGTATGAAATCAATACTGGCTTCGTGAATCGGATGAAATTCCTATATGGACGGGCAGGTTTAGCTTACATATTCTTTGGATATAAAAATAATCTACCAGGGATGGTAAAAACAGGTAAGGAAATGTTAATTAAAAGAATGAAACAATTTCCCTTAAAATAGATTGCTAGGAAGACTTAATTTAAATGGTTCTTTTTTCTTTTTATAATATTTGGATTAGAATGCTGGGAAAAAAGCAGGAAAGATGAAAATAGAAGTAAGGTATATTCAAATGGAGATTATAGAACCGATTTCTCGCTCAATAGGATTAATTAACAAAGAAGATTGTCTCATATTGATCATTGATGTTCAAGAACGCTTTTTGAATGGATTAATAGGAGAAACAAAAGAAATATTTATTCAGAAGATAAAACATCTAATACGAGTTGCTAAGGTCTTAGATATCCCAATAGTAGTTACAGCTGAGGACATTCAAAAAAATGATACAGTTCATGAAGAACTTATGGTAGAATTAGATAAAAAAATAAAGATTTTTGATAAGTTTATTTACTCCTGTTGGGGGCAACCTGATATTCAAGAAGAAATTAAAGAATGTCAAAAAAAGGTCGTAATTCTTTGTGGACTGGAAACTGATGTTTGTATCATGCAGACTGCCGTTGATCTTTTAAATAATAATTACCGTGTGGTATTATTATCTGATATCACTTTCTCTCGGAATATAATAGAACATAGCATAGGTTTAAAACGAATAGAATCTCAAGGTGCTATTATTTCATTACTCAAAACCTGGCAAGAAGAAATAACTGCAGGAATTCGGACCAAGACCAATAAAATAATTAAAATGCATCAATTAGATGATGTTAAGATTATGTTAATGGAAGGTATTAATCAATAAGAACTCTATTCTTAATTATTTTGGGTCTTTCTAAGTACAAAACGAGGAAGATTGGGAATATCAACAACCTCAACAACCTTAAAAGATGTTTGTTTAATAATTGAGAGAATAATTTCTTTAGTTCGTTCTTTTTGTGGTTTTAAGATTTGTTGATAGGTTGGAGGGAGATCCACTTCCTCAAGATTTTGGAATAGAGTCCTTTGATAAATTTGGAAGAGTGATTTATCCGTGGTGTAGTCAACTAAGATCACAAATTGTCCAAGTTTAAGAACACGATAGATTTCCTGCAGAATTCCTTTTGGATTATCAGCTAATGCAAAAAGAAATTGTACCAAACACGAATCAATGGTTTCGGAAGCAAGTTCTTCTATTAATTCTAGGTTAGCTGTCAACTCTTGAGTATTTGTTGATGCCTGAGTCTCTTGAAAAAAACGAAATTTACCTTGATAATCTCCTACACGCACTTTAACTTCAGCAGATAAACTGTCAAGATGATTTTGCATATGAATGAGATTCTCGATTTTCTCTTGAGAGTCACTAAACCCTTTACTTCCTATATCAACAAGATATAGTTCTCCTCGCTTCAATTGACTAATACGACTCTTGGTGACAGGAGAGGGAAAAGCTGGAAAATTTAAAGGTTCAATAGATAAACATGTCTGGAGATCTCCTCCAATTTGAGTTGTAGGTGGAAGAAAACCAGTCAAATAAGAATTCGTAATCGTTTGCATTACATTTCGGAAGGTTAGGAATGCATTCTGGATTAGAGCTCCACGCCCTTTAGGCGTAATCATCCACCTTTGACTTCGATCACGCATTATAAATTCTTTAGTACCTAAATAACGAAGCATAGCAAAAATCTGTCTTTTATTTAAAGGTTTGCCTTTAGAATCTTCTTCTGCTTCTTTTGAATAGAATTCAGGGAAATTTATGGCAAAATAATCAACAATCTCTTGAGGGGAGGCGGCTTCCTCAATAATAGCATGAAGAAGAATCAGTTGACTCGCTTTTAAATCCAGAAATTCCCGATAATTAACTTCCATAAAGAATCACTAGTAGCTTTATCTTCTAGTTAAAAAAATTTGCCATGAAAAATTTTTTAACCCAAGCCAAATATTCATTCAAACCAATCTCTACGAAATTCGAATTTAGAAGTTGTTTTGAAATGGATCAAAAACGAATATTAGGTATTACTCTTTCAGTTATTGGAGCTTTACTTGGAATTTTTGGCGCAATGCTGTTATTTAATCTGACATATGAGGAATATATTCTAGCAGAATTAAATAATCTTGGAGAAGAAGGATGTGAAATAATCATCAGGGACTTCCTTCCTATCATTTCTGACCTCTCTATTCTTGGTGGGGTGTGTTTTACTTTAGCTGCCTATGGTTTTTTCACTAATGAAGACTGGTCAATCTCTTTAGCGGTAGTTGGTAACACACTCTGTCTATTAGCAGGATTTTGGCCTACCATTCCTGCTATGCAAATGGGATTGGTTCCTGTTTGGGGTATTATTTTTCTTCCTAATCTGATTATATTTCTTCTTCTTACTCGATATGTTGCGAGTCTTCCATGGGTTACCGTGATCTTTGCTCTCATTACAGGGATCGCTTATGTCATGTGTTTCTTGAATGGAATTGCTAGTACAAATCGTATGGAAACTGTTGGTTGGCCGATCTTTAAAGAATTACAACGGGTCAATTGGATTGCTGCTATAGGTTTTGGCATTGTTACAATCGGTATTTTAAGGAGATCCGATAAAGAATGGGTTCGTATCTTAGCTCTTGGCTCTGCTATCCTTGAAGTAGCTGCAGGTTACCCTCTTGCAACCGCTTCCTCGTTGAGTTTTGAAAAATTCTCTATGTTCTTTATGGCTCCCGTGTTATCTACTGTTTTACTAATAATTCCCCTTTGGCCTCGATTATGGGATCGTCTGGTTTCTCAAGCAGTTAAAAAAGCTGAAACGATTCCCTGATTATAATGATACAGGGAGTCCTTTCTCCTTCTTTTTTAGAATATTTCCTTTATTCATAAGTGAAAAACTATGTTAATTCAAGACCAAGCGCTTCCGTTCGATTCTAGAGTTATATTTAGTGTACCAATGCTGTTTTACTGGATTGTTGCATTCCTTTTTTGTATCATTCTAATAGAAGCCAAATTGATGACCCGCCGAGTAAGCACCATCTTTTGTTTTATTACCATATTAATTTGTGGGTTTTTACTTGGAGGAATTCCCAACAGTGTGATGCCAATTCAACAGGTTCTTATTACTATAAGTCAAAAAAGTGACTTAAGTTATCTTTTACCCGCCGTGGTAGTTCTTTCACTTTTACTTGGTTCTTCATTATTAATCGGCAGGATTTTTTGCGGTTATCTCTGTCCTTTAGGTGCACTTCAGGAATTAATTTCTACCTTTAAATTTAAGCGATCTGTCAAGGATCAAGAAAAAGTTAGTCATTTTTTAACCATTCAAACTTCTCCAGCTGGAAAAATTCGTTGGCTCTTTTTAGCAATTCTAATCCTTTTCGCTTGGATTGGAGGAATTTCTTTGTTGTCATTGATCAATCCACTGATGGGGTTTGTGGATATTCCTAAAATCTTTAAATTATTCTTTAGTGTGCCCTTTATAGCAATGATAGGAGTTGTTATCAGTAGTATTTTTGTTTATCGACCTTGGTGTCGGTTGTTTTGCCCTTTTGGGGCGGGTTCAGCGTTTTGCAGTCGTTTTACTGGGACAAAATATATACGAACTGAGAACTGTATAGAATGTGGCGATTGTGAGCGGATTTGTCCTACACAAGAAGCAGCTGTTACTAGCAAGAAACAGGAGTGTTATTTTTGTAATCGTTGCTTAGAAGTATGTCCAACGGATGCAATAGAACTTAATTTAGAATAAAAGGAGTAATAAAGTACTTCTAGTTTCATCTGTATTTTTGTTAGATTCACCTAGAATTTTTTCTTGAAGGAGGGTTAACATGAACTATTGAAGTAGCTTTTTCTGCTATAAAAATTAATTCGTTTAGAATAGCTTGTGAGACAACTGGGGGTTCAAATTCTCGTGTATCATGATATTTTTGGATAAATTCCTCTTTTGATAGGTTTTGATCACGTAATTGACCCAATAGTTGGTAACTGCGAATAGGCCTTTCAACCCAACGTATAATTTCATCTCCGTCTTCATCCGCAAAAATAACTACTGGGATTTTCATTCTTCCAGCAGTTGAATAATAAATGCTAAATTCTTCTTTGAATTGATCACGAGAAGCAATACGAAAATCCCACTTAGTAACTGTCTCAGCTAGTAAAGCAATTAGTGGTACTCCATTTGCGCAATCAATGCACCAACTCTCTGCAATACAAAGTACATGAATTTTTTCATTCAATCGTGCGATTTGTTCTTGAGTTAGCTTTTCTACTGCTTTTTTACCAGCTGAAAAACTAGAATTCATCCTATCTTTATATTTATCAATTTTATTAAAATAATTTTCATAAGAAATACCAATTGTAAACAATTTGTTAAAATAATCTTGTTTATTCATATGAATCATATCCGCTATAAGTCAAACAGTAAAACAATTAGATGAAAATACTTATAAAGATTAGCTACTAATTACTAATAGTAGTTAGTAGTAAATTTAAAAAAAGGAGGATAGAACCATCGCAGGTCTTAAATCTAAAATTTCACTCTCAAACGAAGATTTTAACTCAGAGGAGGTTGTAAATTTATTAATAACTGCAGGTCTTTCACAATCACTAGCACAAGTCTATCTTGAACTAGTGAAAAAAAAAGAAGCTACTGCTAGTGATCTTTGTAAGGCAACAGGAGTGAAAAGTTCAAGAATCTATTTTATATTAAACGAACTTGAACAAATGGGTTTAATAATGGTTTTAAACACTTCACCTAAGCATTATATTGTTGTACCATTAGTAGAAGGTCTTCATAATCTTCTAGAGCAAGTGGAAAATGATTTCAAGAAAAAAAAGGTTGCTATTTCAGAGCTTAATATTCGGTTGACTCCTTTATTTGAGTCAACATCGTCAATACCTATTGCTATGGCATTTATTATTAAGGGAAGAAAATATATCATTCGAAAAATTTATCATGAGTTACCAAATGCTGAAAAGGAGGTACTTATTCGTTTTCCTAGTCCCCAGCTATATTTTGACTTTGAACCAGTTTTACTTGAGTTAAAGAGGTCTGGGATTAAGATTGATGCTGGTTTATGTCAATTTTCTATGAATAAACTAAGAGAATCAGAACGTATTCCTGAATTACCACTGACTATATGTAAAAAATGTTGTGATTGTTTCTATTTAATGATTGATCAAAACTATCTACTTTCTGTCTCTAATTGGACTTCACCAAATGTGTATGCTATTTGGACCTCTGATACGAGTTTAATCAATATTACCTCATTCTTCAGTAGTTCCAATGTTGTTTCTGTTGATTAATACCCATAGTCAAGATTT
>JAEOUE010000216.1 GCA_016839515.1 Candidatus Hodarchaeum mangrovi | reverse complement strand
CCGAAATATCTCCAATACAGTAAATTTGCGGCTTTAATTTCAATAGGAATACAATTTATTGTAGCTATAATCTTCGTCATTGTTGCTATCATTGAAGAATTAGAATGGTGGTTTGATTTTGGTTTTTATGGTGGATTTATCGGTGCTATACTTACATTTGTCCTTCTAAACATTGCATCAAAATCAAATAAATAAAAGGTTGTTGAGATTAATTGTGAAGGTAATTTTGCATTTATTTCCTTCATAATATCATTTTCTATAATATTGAAAACTATTAGCTAAAAGAAATTCAGTTCCTGTGTTTCACTAAGGTTTTTAAATTATTTTTGAATGAAAACTTTACCTCTGGAATGCATATTTCTTTTATTGCTTCCTAAACTGTCATTGTTCTATCAATATTTTAATCTAGAAATCAATCTATTGATTCAAAGTCATATATTGAAGGATCTTTTCCTATTTAGCTATATATAGAGCTATAACAATAATACATACGCATATATAATTTTTCATTTTACATTCTTCCTTAGAAATTTATACTGTTCAACAAGACACGATATGGATTTTGCTTAACATGGCAAAAAAAGAGTCATCTTTAATAAATTATGAAACTAGAAGACCTCAAAAAACGGGAGGGTCTTCCTATGTAATTACTTTACCTAAGGAATGGTTGAAAAGTTTAATCAAAGAACGTAAAGACTTAGATGTAAATGATCCTAAAAGTTTTCGGGAATTAAAACTTGGTTTAATTTCACAACCAGATAATACACTACTAATTACTCCATATCCAGAAGGACGTAAAGTAATTCGTTCTAAACACATTGATCTGGAAACAATCTCTGATGAAACATTTCTCTTCAGATATTTAATATCTTCTTATATTGCGGGTTTCTCTGAAATTTATATTAATTCTAAATATGCCATCCCTTTGTCCTATAGGCATACAATTCGTGAATTCATTCGTATGGTCATAGCAATGGTAATTATCGAAGAGACAGAAATATTTATTCATATTAAGGATGTATTAGACCCAGTAGAAATGCCTTTTTATAATATTTTACAGAGACAAGTTACAACCACAAAAAACATGGCAAAAGAAACAATTGAGGCACTTAAAGGATGTTCTGGAAATTGTACAGAACAAATCAAAAAAATAGCTGAGACTGATAATCAGGTCGATACATTGTACTGGTTATCCACCAGATTGACAAATATGATTCTAAGAGATAGTCAGATGAGTGATCTGACTGGAATTTCAGCAGATCTCGCAGCCAATTTATTTTTAGTTTCACGACATATAGAACGGATCGCAGATCATGTTGTTCGGATATCGGAGAATGTCTTAAAAATTCAAAAACAAAATATTGATGAAATTTTAATTGAGAAAATTGAAAATGCAATAAATCTGTCTTTTGAGGTCTTCGAGACAAGTATGCAAGCTTTATTTGAAAGTGATTTGAAAAAAGCTAATGATAGTATTGAAGCTACTAGAAACTTTGAAAATAAGATAAATGAATTATTAGATTACATCACTCAAAGTAAAGAGTCACTTTTAGCTATTTTTTTAGATAATATTCTAGAATCCATCCATCGAATTGGTGAATACTCCCGTGATATTTCAGAAAATGTAATGAATTATCTGGTATGGGAAGAATGATTATCTATCCTCCACCTACTGGAGGAAAAATGGCAACTTCATCATTCTCTTTCAAAATATAATAAACATCAGTTATTCCCACTCCATTGATCATAATAATTTTCGCTTGTTCTCGTTCAATTCCTAATTGGTTTAATAAATCTTGAACGTTGAAATTTCGTGAAATTTCGCGTTTAAAGCTCTCCCCAATTTTTAAATCAGGAGGTCCGAATTTTCGAAGTGTAGCATAAAGCCTTACAGTTATATTCATCATTTATTCCTCGTTATAATAGTTTAATTTCACCTTAGGTCTCTTTGTAATGAATCCATGGCCTTTTAAATGCTGGCCACCACATAATAAGTGCATTCCAAGTGGAAAGATGGCAACACGTGCATTAGAAGGTACTATTGTAGTTTCAAGATCATTTACTACTGTACCATTGATAAAACATTCTCCAATTCGTTCAATACTTAAATTTAAGCGTAAAATTAATTCTTCAACAGTCTCATCCGATTTCCAAGCGATTTTTACTCCCTCATCAGTGAAATAAGATAAATTTGGGTCATATAATTTTTTCAAATGACCATAAAGATGTAAGTCTATCATAAAACGAAACCTATATGAAAAGTAGTATTTGGTATTTATTCCTCAGTATCTAAGTCATCAACATCTGGAAATTCGAATAAATCTGGTTCAAGGTCTATTAGACTGATTTCAAACTTATCAAAAAACAAATCAATGAGAGCCTGTCGTAGGATGTCTTCTCGCGTCGAATAATACCCGCGTTCAATAAGGTAATCCATATATTGAACCAAGCTTGCAGCTAGGTCAGCTGTAACACTTATTGTCTTTGAAGTTTCTAATTCATCAATACTCATTACTATTTCACTTCTTTTTGATCGATTCAAAACAGTCGTGGGACTCTGATTATAAATGAAAAGGTCCTCTTAAAAACTTATTAGTAAGAAACTAGTAAATACTTAGGTGAAGAGTTTTATCAAAGTAAATTCAGTACCATAGAGCTTAACTAATTTACCAAGTGAAGATTCAAACTGATGACACAACATTTCCTCAAAACCTAATGGACTTATTGAGAACTTTTCTGTTGTAGAAGCTTTTATTTGATCTAACACTTTTATTAACACCTTAACAAATGGCTCATTACTCGAGCTAGAAAACTCAATTACTTCACTTTTTCCTTCTTTTATATACCAAAATTTCAGCGGAATATTTTCTATTTTATCTGAATCAGTGATAACTAACGCTTCAACTGTGATTTCCTTTAGATTTCCCTTTGTAAAAATATTATCACGGTCTCTGGTTGCCCCTGTTGTTATCGGAGTAGTAGAGGTTGGGATACTAGTTGTTACATCTGTAGGAGGAGTCTCAATTGATTCATCTTCTAATCGAATTATACATTTTCTCAATAAAGTCGCAGCAGTCATGGAAATCTCTCCCAAGCCAATTAAGATTCCTTCTAGGTTTGGTAAATTTTCTCCAAATATTGATCCCAATCGATTATAATGAGCAGCTAACTGAGCTTCATATTTTTGTAATTCTTTAAAAACTTCAATATAATTCCCCTTAGCCTCAATTTCCTTTATTTTCTCATCTAGTTCCATATTAACCCAATCCTTGAATATTCGCTCTAAATGATTTTATGTAGTATGATATCACAAACTTCTAAATAAAACTTAAAGAATTAATATTTTATATATGCTAAAAAAGCATCCTATTTATCTGAGCTAATCATAATGAAAACACTTCGGATAAAGGTATTCAGCTGATGGAGTTACCAGATAAAGGGCCATATGATAGGGACCTATTGGATAAGTTACCTGTAGGGGTTATTGTCCTTAAGGATTTACTTCCTGTATTTTATAATAAGAAGTATAAGAATGATTTAAATCTCTCAGAAGACCGACAAGTATCTATCCAGGAGTTCCTATCATTTCTAGATCCTTCAGAACATGACAGACTTCTTCAAATTATTGAAAAGAAGGATTATAACCTCCCTCCAATAACTGAATGGAGAGCCAAAACCATTAATGGTGATTCCACTTGGATCCAAATACGAGTTGGTAGATTAGATTTAAAACATCATATCGTTGTTGTTAGAAATATTGGTAAATTAAAGAAATTTGCTCAACAAGTCTCACTCACAGAATCCCAGTACCAATATTTGATTGAAAAAGCACCAAATTTTATTTTTATTGTCAAAAATGGTGTTATTGATTATTATAACACTGCATTTGTGGAAAGACTAGGATATACTAGACAAGAGATTGATGCAAAGAAAGCTATGCCTACATTTTTCGTAGCACCAGAAGATAGAAAAAAAATTGGTCAATTTCTAATTGAAGGAAAACGAGAATTGATCAAAGGTAATGTTGAGGCCGATAATTATATAGAGTTACCTGAACAAAAAGCAGAATTCGATCTGGTAGCTAAAGACGGAACAAGAATACCTGTACATGCTTTAGTCCGAAAAGTCTATTTGGGGAAAGATTATATTATTCAGGGAGTCCTAGTTGACCTTTCTTCGATAAAAGAATTGCAGGAAATGAAATTTGACTTTCTAACCTTATCGCAACATCATTTAAGAACACCCCTTGCAAATATGAAGGCATATCTTGATTTTTATAAAAAAAGAATCGAAAAAGACATAAGTGAAGAAGAAAAGGAAACCTTAGAGCTAAAATTCTTAGATGTTTTGTCAAGAAATATTAACAGAATGGTTTCTTTGACAGATGATTTAAATGATATCGCTTTAATTAGGCAGGGACGATTAAAATGTAATTTACGTGGAGAAAATTTTATCCCAACATTACAACGTGCCTTAGAAGGAATTGAATTTCTTCTACAACAATACAGAGTACACTTGATAGTTGAATATCCTCAAATCCCCTTAATAGTTAATTTTGATCGAAACCGGATAATTCAAGCTTTACGTAATGTTTTAGACAATGCAATACGATTCACGGGTCATGGAACGATTAATATATCTCTAACAACTGATTTAAATAATCAGTTAATGTTACTAAAAATTAAAGATTCAGGAGTAGGAATCACAACTTCACAACTTCCTGAAATTGGTAAACCATTTGTAACTTTTCATTCTTCTCAAAGTGGGTTAGGATTAGGCTTATTTCTAACCAAACAAATAATTTCAGATCATGGAGGTACTTTAACAGTTTTTTCTGAGGGTTTCAACAGAGGTACTACAGTAACGATTACCTTACCATTACTTGTTCATCCAGATGCCAATAATCATTTAAATGAAGATGAAACTGATTTATCATTTCTAATACGTCAAGCGACCTCAGCGGAAAATATGATTATTCGAATGGAAGCAATCCAAGAACTTTGGAAAATTGCTGATACAAATAATCTGGAAAGTGTTCTTAACACTCTTGAACAGGTAATACTTTACGATAGGGATAGAACATTAAGAAATCTTGCCAGTAAATTTTATTCTGAATTAATAAAGTCGAATGAAGTGAATAATCAATAATAAGATTAATAATTATCATTAAGTACCTTTTTACACGAATTTAACTTTAATTGAGATTCCAAGATATGAATAATCCTCTACCCCAAAGTTTGCTTCATTCCATTTCGATTTCCTCTCAAATTGAAATCATCCTAGATGTTATTGATGTGCTTCTCACAAGTCAAGATGTCTATAAGGAAGAGTTATTTTATCAGACTTTAAAAAATTCCATTATAAATATTATTGAAGAGAATTTTATTCATAAAAAAGTAATTAATAATATAAATATCCGAATATATCAAGAATTAGGGTTTTTAAGATCTACTAGTGATATTTCTGAGTTATTTTATTCAAATTCTATTGAATTGTTGACAATTTTTGAGATTTTGCATGAAACTTCTGTAAAATGGGTTTTTGTTTTAGATCCCAACTCTCAGCTTTTTTGTTTTACAAAATCCAAAATCAGCGATTTTATATGGTGGAGTCCTCTATTTTCTCCTCTAGATTCATTATTTATTGCTTCGATCATCATTAATCCAACTAAATTGCAATCTTTCACTGATCAAGAACTTTTTTCGAATGAAAATTATCCAAATCCAGAATTACATCATTTACTAGAATCATACTATCAAAATTCAGAAAAACCTTATAGTCAAATTGTTCCACTAGTAATCCAGCAATTGAAAGAAGTTAAAATTTTATTTTCAGATGAAATATCATCATATTTCAAGGAACAAATTCAAGAAAGAAATCAATTAATTCACATTCAACGTTTTCTTTCATCCAACAGCTTGAACAATTTAATTTTACAAATTATTTTGATTAATAAGGGTAAATTTAATCCTGAATTTCTTAAAACACTATTTAAAACCCCACATTCAAACGAAATTAATATGTTAAAGCTAATAGATTCAAAAATCATTGATTTTTTGAATATTTACCCATCATTAGATAAAAACTCCAATAAATCAAGAGAGGGGGCTTATTATACTCCCATTGATCTTACTATGCAGCTAATAGAACGTACTTTAGGAAATTATTTATTAAATAATGATATCTTGCAAGAATTCCATTTAATTGACCCTGCTATGGGAACTGGGATTCTCTTGATTTTTGCCTTAGAATGGCTAGCATTTTACTCCCTTAAGAGTACTTCCAAAAAGGTTTCCCTTTTATCTCTTAGATCAGATATCCTTAACTCTTGCATTTCAGGAAATGATTATAATAAAGATTCAGTTAAACTGGGATGGATTTTATTAAATCAATTTTGTGGTCAAGAAGCAAATGAATCTGAAAATTATTTCTCAACAATTGATATTATAGAAGAATTTATTTCAAAGAATAGTAAATTAAAAAACGAATTTAATGTGATTTTATCTAATCCTCCATATTTAGCTTTACATAGTCGATTTATTAAAAATATTATCAATAAAGAAACCCAAAAAATATTGAATGAACGATTAGGAAAATATACTGGACGAAGAGATAATTTATATCTCTATTTTCTTGGAATCTGTCTTGATTACTTCTTAAAACCTAGAGGACTACTTGGATTCGTATTAGACAACTCTTTTTTTGATCTTCCATCATATAAACATGTTAGAAAACATTTAATTGAAAATTATTCTTTTAAATTTTTACTAATTAATTATGATTATAGACCAAAAGCAATTGTTGATCTTGGAATACTAGTTCTAAAAAAAACTCATCCAAAAGACCAAAATACTCTAGTTTTCCAATATTCTCAAGTGTCTACTTGTAAAATAATAAGACAAATGGATTTTATGAAAAATCTAAATTATTTTTTTAAATATCAAGAAGATCCAACTCTACTCTCATCAGTATTAAAAAATTCTATTCCATTAGGAAGGATTGCTTCTATAAAGTGTGGATTAGAATATGGAAAATTGCTTAAAACTAATTTTTTATCGCGTTATCCTCTTGATCCCAATTGGCATCCAGTAATTGACGGTAGTCATGGCCTTCCAGACTCCTTCATTTTATTCTGGGTTCCAAATCAGCCTAATAGCTTCTGTCGATTTGATAAAGTTTATGAAAATGAGTTATATGAAAATCGGCAAAACTATAGCCCTGATGGAAAAAGAGTTTTATTAATTTCTGGAGACATTAACCGATTTCTTAAACCTAAATTAATTCTACGCCAATCTGCGAATAGATTTATTTGTACATTAGATGAAAATCAATATTTTTCTCTTCGTAATACACATATCATTTATAAAATAAAACAACCTTATACATTGAAGTTTATTTTAGGATTCTTAGCATCATCAGTTGCTACATATCTTGGTCATGAACTCAATATTATAAGATCATCTGGTAAGAACCGTTACCCTCAAATTAGGATTAATGATTTAAAGAATTTACCTATACCTATTATTAATCCTCAAAACAATAAGATTATGATTGAGCTTGAAACTGCAGTAGAATTGGCCCTTGAATCGGGGAAAAAAATATCTTCCTTCTTAGAAAGAATTTGGAATACATATGAAGTTGAAGATGTTAATAAATTTAATAGGCAAAACACTTTTTTGAGATTTTGGTTAAGTTCAAACGCAAATCAATTTTTTGGAGACCTCAAAAGAACTAATTCTCATAAATATCTTCAAAAACAACTTTTCAATGAAATTGAATACTTAAGAAGGACTCGTGCAACAATTGATTCAATAATATTTAATCTATATCCTAAAGGAAAAAATTTTGAATTAGAATTAAGAAAAAGTTACTAATTATATTATTGTTTTATTTCTTTCTTCTGCTTTTTCTTTTTTTCACTTTTTTTGGTTTACTTTTGATACTTTTAGGAGGTACAGAAGGAATCTTTTTCTTCAGAACTGTTTGTTTTTGGAATGCTTCAGGAAAATCTGATGTTAATTCTTTCATGACTTCATTCCGTAATACCTCTTTAGCCTCCGAACCATTTGATTCAGTATTTAACTCAGTACGTAAGTCCTGTGAAGCTTGTTTTAGAACTGCTTTAATTTCACGAACATCAGGTGGTTCATCTAGCAATCCTTCTACTGGTATTGTGGTTTTATCTTCATCTTTTTTAAAAATTGCAAAATCTTGAATTTGAGTTTTTGCTCTTCTCATTGCTTCTCTAAGTGCAGCAGCATCAATGGTTTCTTCAATTTGCCTATCAGATAACGCTGCTCCCTCTCTCCTTACCTTACTCATCTGTTGAGGTATTTTCAATCCTGCTGAAGAAACTAGAGCATCCAATACTGGAGTGAATTCATCAAATACTGAGGTATCAATAACACTTTCTTGGATTTCTTCTGAAAATACTTCCTTAAATCGAACAGCTAATAAATCTGTAAGTTCATCAATCGGTTCATCACGATCACTATCACAGATTACAGCTACCGTAATGTCTCCAATTCTTCGTATATGGATTATCAGATCATCAGTTGAGAACTTTTCAATTAATCTACCTGTAACTTCTGACATAAGGTCTAAAATTCCAGTTAAAAGTCCAGCAAAAATAGTATCAGGAAATTCGAGACCAGAATAAGAACGTCTAAGGAGACAAGTCCCACCAGAGCTAAGAAACCAGACATAATGCACAAGTGGGTCCTCAGGTGATGATTCAAAAGTTATTAGAGGTGAGGATAATCCAACAGCTTGTGTTATATCATCAGCAATAATTTCATCACGTTCATTCTCTAATGCAATTTGTACAGCTTTGGCAGCAATTTGCTTTGCTCTACCACTACAAAGTTTATTTAACGTGTCAATACTTTCTTTCGAAATACGTGGAATGCCTGTTCGACGTAAAAGTTTCTTTATTTCTACTTCTGAAAATCCAGTGAAATTTTCCTCACTATTTTTTTGATTAAACGACATTCCGAAATAATTCTCCGCTTTAACGGTTTGAATTTCAAATAATCAGCCTAATATAAAAATTAGATGATTCTTTTAAGGGATTAATTATCCTTAAGCTTTAAAAGCTAGTCTTATCTTAGGAATACACCTTACTTCCTATATCATATTAATTAATTGATTTATAAAAAGCATTCCACCATTCTTTTCAACATCGAAATTATGTTATTTAATAATGGATTGATTTTAGTAAATAATCCTTCTATAAAATTTAAATCTGGATTAGAAAAAGACCTTTCTAAATAAAATAAATAACTATCCTTGCCTAGAACAGAAAGAGTTGTAATTATGGTAACTCAAGAATTCAACTATAACTATTCAGAAATTGGATTAAAGGTAGGTCTTGAAGTACATGCCCAGTTAATCTCTAATCGAAAACTTTTCTGCCATTGT
>JAEOUE010000215.1 GCA_016839515.1 Candidatus Hodarchaeum mangrovi | reverse complement strand
TTTTATCTCAGGAGCGACGTTTAATCAGTAACTATGATACTCTCATTAATATTATGCATCGATCTTTACAATTCTGGGCAAAAGAACAAGAATCTGAACTTGTATCATTTCTAACAGAAATGAATATACTGACTAATGAGCTTTTTTGGCGTTATTGTCAAACTATTTCCGAAATCCTCCCTCCAAGAGAAAAAGAAAAACAGCTCTTAGAAAGCTTACTTGTGCAGCAACCTCGTCTACAAAGATTAGGGAAATAATCGGATTTTAAATTAATTGAGGATTTTTTGTCGAGTAAATTCCTTAATAAGAGCTGAACTAGGGTAATAGGCATATGCAGATTTTGATGAATTAGATCTGAGTATTTGAATAAGAACCTTAATACGATGGAATAAATTACCTTCTCCCTCAATCCAATCAAGCTCTTGGAGAAGAACAACAGGGATATTCTGGTAAAATTCACCTCGTACAAAACTATGTTGATCTTGAAGAATTATTGGAAAAGGTTTATCAGGAGGCCATATTCGACGGTAATCCGAAAGAATGCCTATTTTAGGTTCTAGATTTTGTAATACATAATGATTTCGAAAACCAGTCAAATAATTCCCATAAACAAATAAATTAATTGGTATTTCCTGATTCAAGTGAGTACTCCTTTTCTTATTGCTAAGATAAAAAAGGAAAAGAAGAATTACCTTCTTTTCTTTCGAATAAAAAGTCCGCTAGCAACAGAAAGGGCAATGATGCTTATTGGAACTAAAAATCCATTTGTCAAGCTTTGACTTCCTGCTTGGATAATACCCTCAACTCCGATCTTTGGATCATGTAGAATATTTGTCCCATGTGGGTAATTTAAGTAAATTTTTTGCTCATTGGAATTGAGATTATCCTCAGATACGGGACTAGCAAGGATTGGGGTAATAACTCCATCAATGAATGCATTTTCATTCCATGAAAAGAAACCAAAAAATCCATTCATTTCTACATCAACTCCTTCTTCGTTCTCAGATCGCCCTTCTACCTCGTCTTCTGTATCTTCTTCGTGTTTATATTCCGATTCAGCCTCTAGTTTTAATTCTAGGGCCAATAATGAACTTTCATTTAGGAATGGGAAATTATTGATTGCTATATCAAGTTTAACTTCAGTTGGAGCAATTAGAACACCATTCACATTAGCAAATTCATTGGCAAGATAGAATTGCAGAGAGAAAATCCTATTAGAGGAAGTAATATTCATAATATACAAGGTTGTATTACCCGCTCCTGGAACCGTCTGAAGTGAAATTGGTTCATAGTCAATTGAATCTAGACGGATTTCTTGAACAAGTTCATCAATGGTTTCATTATAGACTCCATTAGAATCAAGATCAAGATATTCAGCAAGAAGATAGAATCGAATTTTGAATGCTAATTCGATCTCTAATGAATCAACCTCAGAGGAGTATTCTACCTTTACTTCAGGCTCATCAGTTGTTTTGACTTCGATCTTGATTTCATCCTTTTGGGTTCCGATTTTTCGTTCAGATGCGATTTTGGCTTCTTCTGAGGATACTTCTATTTTTAATTCGCGCTCATTTGCTTCTTCTATGTCGTCCTCGACGCCATCATCATCATGATCGTTATCCTCTTCATCCTCAATATCAAAAATATCGCTTATATTAGAGGAATCACTTTCATCATCTTCGGTTGGAGTAGCAACTCCATCAATAATTACCATAGAACTTAGTATAAGTCCTAAAACCATAAAAGCTATAATTGATGTTATGGATAATAGCCTTCGTGGAAAAATTGAGTTTTTGATTTTTAACATAATTTTTTCACCATTTTTGGAAATAATCTAAAATAATCCAAAATTTGGTCTTGTTTATACATTAACTTACATTTTCACAAAACTGGGGTTTTTCTAGAAAAATAGAATAGTTTAATCCTAACAGGAAATTTCATGTAAGGGCATAAAGTACGAGTAAATTGCCGTATTGCACAATTAGGAGGAGTATTAAGACTCTATCTAATGTTCTTAACCCCGATCTATGAAATAGGTGGAGATAATAGCTTAAACTAAAAATTTGCGAAAATAAACTGAATAATAATCCTAGAATTCCTGAAAAATCCAAGAAGAGAGGTAAATCGGAAATTAAACTAAAGATAACTATGATCAAAAAGATAAATGCAGGGGGGAATAAAAAATTAGCAAGTAGGTCTGCTTTATAAAAGGAGCGTTTAACGAGTAGCTGATAAACAAGAAAATAAATTATTATTTCTAAACCTATTGAGCTAAAACTCAGAATTATTAACAGAATTGGATCTTTTTCTGTAAATATAAAAAATCCAATAATTCCTATTTTCTTCACTAGATTCAGATAAATTAAAAACATTGAAATCAACCCAATTAGGAGAATTGAGATAAATAATGGTCTTGAACTTATTTTCGATGAAAATAAATTATAATGATTCAACCAAGAGAATCCATCAGAGGTTTCTATTGGTACAAAAGATGTTTTTAAGAATTCTAGAGCCTGATAAACTCGATATGTAATCTGGTAAATTTTTTCTTGATCTTGTTCAATCAATAATGCATCTTCTAAAATCCTAACATGATGGTAGAATACACCGGGTTTTAAATTAAGAACTCGTGCTAAATCAGAATACCCAGCTAAGCCATGTTCATAAAGCTCAAGAAGTATCTTTCGCCTTATGTCATGATTTAACGCCTTGATGACTCGTTCATCAAAACTTTCAGGCGTTTCCATTGAATCAATTTACCTCGGGGCATCTATTAAGCAAAATCTTTAAAAAATGTCTTTATTCTCTCAAATATTCTTCTAGAAAAGAATTATAGAATTAACAATATGAATCTTCTTTTATATTTTTAGGATCTTTGACTCTCTAAGAGTACCTTGAAGCTTTAATTATTCTTATTTTTCCGAAAAAGAAGAATTCCAGCAATCACAACCAATGTGATCAGTGTCATTACAAAAAGATATCCTTCTTTAGGCAATTGTAGTAATGATACTAATTGCTGGATGATTTCAGTTGGAGAAGGAGGAGATAATAAGATTCCTGCAACACCTAATTTTGGATCATGTAATAATTTTGAGCCATGAGGATAGGAAAAATAGAGCTCAGTTCCCTCTTCTGAAATGTCTAATGCACTTATATTAACTTTCTGAACTAAATCATTAACATAAAGACTCTCTGACCATGAAAAAAAACCTGTAAAATTATTTTGGAAAAGCTCCACCTCACTCTCACCTTGCGATCTTCCCTGTTTCTCATCTTCTGTCTCTTCATTTAATTCATATTCATTTTCCCCTTCAAACTGAATACCTAAAGCTATTTGAGTATCATTCTGAACAAATGGAAAATTTCTCAAAGCAATGTCTAATTTCAATTGAGTAGGAGTATTAGTTACATTATTCATCATAAAAAATTCTGAAGCAATATAAAACTGAATTGAAAAGAGGGAATTGATCGAGGTTATGTTAAATAAATAAAGAGAATTGTTATTCAAGGTAGAATAAGATATTGGAAAAAAGTCTAAGGATTCTATGGCAATCTCTTGGACAACTGAATCAATAGATTTAGTAAAAATCCCATCTAAATTAACATCAAGGTACTCAAGGAGTGTGAAAAATTTTAATTTTAATTCCAGGTCTATTTCAGATGTCCCAAGATCTGATTCGTATTCCATATTAATTCTGATTTCATCCTCTATTTTTATCACGAAATGGATCTCATCTTGTTTTTCACCTGATTTTAATCTAGATTCTATTGATATCTCGGTAGCTCCAACCTCAAACTGAATCTGTCGTTTATTAATCTCTTCATATTGGTCATCAATACCATCATAATCTTCATCGATATTATTAAATTCATCTTCCTCATCCTCCCCATCATTAGATTGCAAAAAGGCCTGAATTTGAGTCAAATGGAGGGAGAAAAAAAGAATTATGAATAAAATAACTAGACCTGATTTATATTTTTGAAGAAAAATCTTCAGGAAATAATTTAATCGATAATCCTCCATGTTTGAGAATCGCCTAGGTTCACTTTAATCCTTTAAATGATAATAAGACTAATAATCTAAATAGTTAGTTTTACAATTTTCTTGAAATAACCAAAAACACTCTTAAGGAACTCTTGATCTTTTGAAAGAAAGTTCAAATAAATTCCAATAATTGCCTATTCCCGCCATTCTAAAGGTTTTTGAACAACTTTCTCGGTTCCACGCGGTTTATGTACAGGTTTTCCAAGTCTACGTTTTTTTAATGAGCCTTCCAAATATTTTCGAACTCTAACAACGGCAATATCTGTAAATTCTTTTTCTTTGTCCACACCAATTACCTTTCTGCCATGAATTAATCCAGCTAGTAAAGTTGATCCCACTCCCATAAAAGGATCAAATATAAGGTCACCTGGATTAGATAATGCTAGGATCAGGCGTTCTACTAGCTCAATTGGAAATTGACATGGATGAATTGTTTTTTCTGGGTGGTTAGACTTAACGTTTGGGATATTCCACAATTGATTTTCCCAATCAGCTTCAATAATCTCCCATAAATCAGAAGGGTTTTTCCCTAATGGATTTCCAGAAGGTTTTCCTTTATTTCTTCCTTTATAGGCTCGCTTTCCAGGATATTTTTGAGGAACACGTACCGGGTCTAAGTTAAAGATGTAATCAGAAGATTTGGAAAACCAGAGTATAATCTCATATCGGCCAGAAAATCGTTTCTGAGCATGTAATCCATGACCAAAGTGCCAAATAAGCCTATTTCTCAAATTAAATCCGAGTTCTTTGAAGATTGGGTAGAAAAAGACATCAAGGGGGTAGACTTCCCCTTCCTTTACATGATTCCCTACTTCCCAACAGATATTTCCATCTGGTTTAAGGATCCTCTTACATTCTTGGAGTACATGGGATTGCCATGATAGATATTGTTCAAACTCTATTCTTTCTTCATATGGTTTTCCTATATTATATGGTGGTGAAGAAACAATAAGTGATATAGAGGCGTCAGGAATGCTTTGAATGTAATCTAGCGTATCATTCAATCCTATATTTATGTCAATACGTTCCTTATAAGTTTTACTATATCTTATTGCTTTATCTTTGAACTTTAAGTCCTGTGGAAATTCAACTCGTGATTCAAAAGCCTTTAATGCTGAATTCTCTTTTTTTGGCATGAAAATCCACAAAGTAAATATGTTGTTGAGTGTTCTTAAGGGTATTACCACAAAAGTGGTATGAACCTTTTAACTTTTTTTTGGTATATAGGATACTCCTCAGGAAAATATTTGACCAAAAGGGCTTCTTCGTACAGCGTGATCGAAAAATATCCTATTATTCCGAGTAATAAGAATAAAAAGAAAGGATTTAGATATAATAAAGGAAATCCAAGAAAATAGAAGATATAAGAAGAGTAGAGAGGATGACGTATCCATCGATACATCCCTTTTGTTTCCAATTTAGTAGGAATCCCCCAAGAAAAAGCACGATCCCAACGAGAATATCGACCTAATACAGCAATTATAGTTCCACAAGATATGAGAATAGCTCCCAACAATTGGAAAATATTGAACAAAATTGTATTAGGAATTAATTTAGGAATATAGCTAATCTGGAGGTTCAGAAAAAAAGCGATAGAATTTAAGAAAAACACAATCCATACACATCCAGATGTTATAAAGGCAAGAATAGACCAAAAATTGATTTTTGATTCTGGTGAAATTTTTTGTTTTAGATTTGGATTTCTTTTAAGATAAGTTTTCAGATCAAGTGGAAGCGTAAATCCAATGTAGATTAGAAAATTCAAGGTTATAATGAATTTTATTAGGAATGGATCAATCATTCTAGAGTTCCTCAAATAATCCTACTATTTATTCAACAATAAAGGTAACTGTAGAGGTAATTCTTATGAAACATTTATGGAATAATTACTTATGAAAATAATCCGTTAACGAAAAGCTGAAAATCCCCCTGAAGAATGTAGGGTTTTAGTGATAGTACAAAAATAATCAATTAGTAACAAATAAAATAACCTAAATCACTTAAAGTAATGGTTATCGAAATAAAGAGAAAAATCAGGGATGAAATCTATGTTTTAACCGTTCTCGCTCTTCAGGAGACATTTTTTCATACATTTCCCTCATTTTTGCTATTTGATCAGGATTTATATTATCTAAATTGCGTTGCATCCCAGGAGGATGAGTATTTCCATTAGCAGCTACTGCTAGAGGTGATTCATCAAGAGATTCTTCTCGAGGCGCCATATAAACCTCTGAAATCTCTTCGATACCTTGATGACTATAATAAGTATAATATAATTCAGAATAAACACCTCTTTTGTCTAAAAGTTCTTTATGGGTACCTAATTCAACAAGTTTGCCTTTTTCAAAAACTGCTATTCGATCCACATCACGAATTGTTGTTAAACGATGTGCAATTACAAAGGTAGTTCTTCCTTCGAACAACGCTCTCTGAGCTAGCTGAACTAAGCTCTCGGAATATGCATCCAACCTAGAGGTGGCTTCATCTAAAACAAGTATCTTGGGATCTGCTAACATGGTCCTAGCAATAGTTATCATCTGTCTTTGTCCAGAACTTAATCCTTTTCCGCTTTCTAACAAACGTGTGTTGTACCCATCAGGTAACGCATCAATAAAATCTTCTGCACCAATTAATTTACACAATTCGAAGATTTCTCCATCACTTACTTCAGGATTACCATAACGAATATTTTCAATTACTGTATCAGCAAATAAATATGGTTCTTGGGGGATAAGACCAATAGAGGAGTGCAAACTTTCAAGAGAGATATCTTTCAAATTCTGATTTCCAATAAAAATACTTCCTGAGGTAGGGTCATAAAAACGTGCTATTAAAGCTGCCAAAGTAGTTTTTCCTGCACCTGTATGCCCTACTATGGCTATTTTCTCACCTTGTTCTACCTTAAATGTAATATTACTTAAAACAGGGGTACCTTGCACATATTCAAATGAAACATCTTCAAAAGTAACACTAGTATCATCTAGCGAAATTGGGACAGCATTTTCACTATTTTTTACATTATCTTGCTGTTCTAGCACATCAGCAATACGATCCATGGCAGCTAGAGATGATTGAAGTTGTGGATAAAACATTGATAGATGTAGAATCGGACTGAGGAAGCGTTGAACCATATTAACGCCTAAATATATTTGACCAAAGGTTAATACAGATGGGTGTAGTGATCCTCCTACAAATAATGTCATTGAAACAAGAATTATAGAAATCATTGATATAGAGGGCATTAAAAAGTTAAAAAGTGCTCCCATTTGTTTAAAATATTTATAAGCTTGTAAATTTAACTCGTAAAGAATCCCAGATGACCATTCTTCACGATTAAATGATTTGGCAATGGACACTCCAGCTAAGCTTTCCGCCATTTGACCTGTGACTGCACCATAGCTTTTTCGAACACGATACATTACTTTCCTGCCAATATTTCCAAGAAATCCTGCTAAAACCGCAGCTACAGGAATTGCAAGGAGTGAAATTCCAGTTATGATTACATTGGTAGCTAAAAGGATAAAAAACGTTCCAAATGTTAATAATAGCTGGGAACTGGCTTGAGTTACAACTGATATCCCTTGTGATAACTCATCTGTATCAGAGACAACTCTGCTGGTAATATCACCACTTTGTTCTTTTTTGTGAAAACTCATATCCGCTTTGACTAAACGATTAAAAACCTCCTTCCTAACATCGTGTAACATATATGCTCTGACATGAGATAAAATGTAGGTGTTTAGAGCATTTAAAAACCAAATGATAAAGGATAGAACTAAAAAAATCACAAAGATCATCATCAAGGAATTGGTGTCGGGAGGAACCGTTGATCCAACAGGGATTGCTATGTCCAATCCACTACTAATGATTAATGGATAAATAATAGACCCAATTGTATAGATCAAGATAGATATAGCAGAAATGATAAGATAAGGCCAAAATCGACCTAAATAATGCCAAAGCATGGGTAATAAGACTTTCGTTGGTCTTGTACGCTTGAAACTTCTTTCAGAAAAGAGTGCTCCAGGACCATGCCGACGAGACATTAGAACTGACCTCCTATAGATTCGGGTAAAGCTTTAAAGATAGTTTGATATTGTGGGCTTATTCTTAACAGTTCTTCATGTGTTCCGTGAGCTATAATCCTACCCTTATCAAATAAAATGATAAAATCCGATTCAAGTAAGGTTCGAAGTCTTTGGGTAACTACTATTGATGTCCTATTTTTCATCAGTTCATCTAATGCTCTTCTTAACAGAAGTTCCGTCTTAGAATCTATGGCTGAAGCTGAATCATCCAATAATAAGATTTTAGGATCTGCAAGGATTGCACGAGCTATGGCAAGTCTTTGTCGTTGACCTCCAGATAATTTTGATCCTCGTTCTCCAATTCGTGTATCCAATTGTTGGGGTAATTTATTTATGAAAGCTAAAGCTTGAGCTTTTCTTGCTGCCTCAAGAATTTCTGAATCTGAAGCAGAAGGATTAGCAAAAGCAATATTTTCTTTTACAGATGCAGAAAAGAGAAATATTTCTTGTTCCACCATGGTTACACCTTTTCGTATTTCTTTGGCTGGAATTTCCGCCATTGGAACTCCTCCAATCATTATTTTCCCTTCTGAAGGATCATAAAGACGTAATAGAAGTTTCAAAAATGTCGATTTACCAGAACCAGGGCCTCCAATCACTGCTACATGCGAGCCATGAGGGATGGTGATATTTACCTTTTCCAAGGCAAATTTAGTTCCATTTTGCCCATATTTGAAACTAACATCTTCAAAAGCTATATCACCATTCCAGTTAGGAGTGTGACCTTCCCTAGCTTCATCTGGGACAGGATCCTTCCAAGTCATTTTTTCCCAGATTCTATCAGCATTTGTTTTTCCAGCTCGAATGCTTAAAATTGACATTGGTAACATAAAATTAATGAATTGGAGGGATAATAACAATGAAATTGATGTTGTAAAAGCTCCGATTGTTGAAGGATCTTCTGCTAATTTCATTAGACCAATTCCAAAAATAATTGCAGTAATCAAGAGTAAGATAGTAGCAGGCCAAAAGAAAGCAGATAATCTTCCCTCACGATTTACAATATCAGCATATTTGTTACTTCCTTTTATGAAACGTGTATTTTCCCGATTTTCTTGATTAAAACTGCGAACAACTTCAATTCCCCGAAATATTTCCTGTGAGTTTCTTGTTACGATAGCAAGGCGATTAGCTAATTCTTGACGAATTGGACCAATTACTGAAGCATAGCGAAAAACTAAGATCATATAGATAGGAAAACCGATTAAACCCACTAGAAAGTAAATAGAATCAACTGATAAAAAAACAAGAAGCGTAAATACCATACTTAGCAGAGATGCAATAATCATACGCATATTAGGGTTAATACCCATCCTCATTTGGGAGATTTCATTCATTGCCATTGAAAGTAAAGCACTACTGTCAATTTCATCATGAAAAGTCATAGAATGTTCTTGTACGGTATCGAAAAATTCCTGACGTGCATCTCTTTCAAATCTGAAGGCTGCAACTGTCCATGAATAATTAGTAATAAATGTGAATGCAAAGTTTAGAACTGTAGTAAGTGTTATCAAAATACAAATAAATACGAAAACTTCAGAGAATCCTTGATTTTCAAGAATACTAAAAGCAATACCTAATAAAATGCTAGGAAGAATGGATAAGAACGTAGAAACTAGGGAGACTCCTAAACTAAGCAATACTAAACCGGGACTTCGCCAGAAAAAACTAAAATACCAATGAGTTGATGAACGATACTTATTTATCGGTAACTCTGATTCTTTAGGCCTTTTATACATAGATGGAACAGATTGTGTTTGTTGCATGAATTTTTCCTTCGTTATCAGCGAGATTTTTCAAAATTATTAAATTTAAAACCAGTTAATAAGATATGTTGTTATCTGACATATAGAGGAAAACTATATATTAATGTTATCATATTGGTACAATAGAGTTTATTTTTCGATATATTGAGTAGATCCTCCGTGGTAACTCCCAAGGATGCTGATGAGCAAGCTAAACTGTTGGTTACAACTTGGATGAAACGATATCGCAGAGGCAGTCTTCGATTTTTCATTCTTCATCTTCTACGATGTCATAGTATCCTAGATGAGGCAAATCAATCTTTAGATCCTGATATTGAGAGAAAAAAGTCCATTCATGGATATAAAATTGCTCAAGAAATTGATGAAGTAACAAAGGGGAAATGGCACCCGAAAACTTCCTCCATCTACCCTATCCTCAAGGAATTGACTGAGAAAAGGGTCCTTGAAATGATAAGTGGCGAGGTGGAAGATCCAAGATCAGTAAAACACTATAGATTAACTCCTTTTGGAATGAAAGTCGCTGAAAAATTAGAGGAGTCACGAAAAGAATTTACACGATCATTTATTCTCGGAAAAGAGAAACCTATTGGACCTCCTCCCCAGCTATTTTCTAATCTGAGTCAAGAGGAACTTCAAGAGGTTCTAACTGAAACTGAAGCTGAAAGATTGGAACTTCACTTAAAACACCTTCACAAGTCTATGGAGCATACTTCAAAATTAATTCAAATGGTTGAAGATGAAATTTCAACTCGAATGAAGAATAAAAATAAGGAGTCTGATAAAATTTCTCCAAAATAACTCCATATTGTTTCTTTTTAAAATAGATCAGAAGAGGAATTGCAAGTATCGTAGAATAAATTTCAATTGAGGTAGTTTCGCTAATTTGGCTTTTGGTTATACTTATTGGACTATATCCAATGTAATCATTTCCAACAAGAAATGTTAAATTATTCTCAGTAGTTATAGTAGAATTTAAGGTTATATCGAACGATATAGTCTTTGATTCCAAAGGATCTATTTCTGAGAATGACAATTCTGATTTACCACTCATATATGGATTCATATATTTATCAGCAATAAAAATTCTATCAATTGTCTCAAGATGAGGACTTAAATTCTTCAAAATAAGAGTAAGACTTACTACTGATCCTTCTGTTG
>JAEOUE010000214.1 GCA_016839515.1 Candidatus Hodarchaeum mangrovi | reverse complement strand
TTCCACGATGGTTATCAGTCTGGGGGCTTATTGGAATCACGTTGGGGGTAATAAATGGCTTGATCTATATGTTCAGTGATATACCTAATGAGATGATCACGATGTTGTTGGATCTACCAATTTTCGTAAATGAAATGGTTTTAGCGGTCTGGTTGATCATTAAAGGATTCAATTCATCATAAGATACAAAATAAAAATCTATTTTACGTGAAAAAAATGACAAATAGTGGTAAAATGAACGCAGTAATCTGTACAAAATTTGGACCTCCAGAAGTGTTGAAATTGATGGAGGTCGATATACCTACGCCTAATGCGGATGAAGTCTTGATAAGAAATTACGGTACCTCAATCAACACTGTAGATTACATACATCGAGGCGGGAAAGCTCCGAAAGTAGCTTTCTGGGGTATGAGACAAATATTAGGACTTTTCTTAAGACTATCATTTGGGGGATTGAGAAAACCCAAACAGAAAATTCCTGGTTGTGGTTTTACAGGTGAAATTATATCTTTAGGAAAAGAGGTATTAGACTGGAAAGTAGGTGATCATGTCTATGGATATTCCGAAAAAGGAGGGGCTAGTGCTGAATATATGACTGTTTCTGCCTCTGTACTAGCCAAGAAACCTGAAAATTTGAGCTTTCAAGAAACAGCTGCTGTTCCTGGAGGTTCCACACCCGCTCTAATAGCATTTAGGGATTTAGCCACACCTAAGAAAGGGGATAAGGTTCTAGTTATAGGAGCTTCAGGAGGAATTGGAACATTTGCAGTGCAAATAGCTAAAAATGTCTATGGTGCTGAAGTTACCGGGGTATGTGGTCCTTCGAATATTGAAATGGTTAAAGAGATTGGAGCAGACTTCGTAATAGATTATACAAGGGAAGATTACACGAAAAGTGATATCAAGTATGAAATAATTTTGGATATTGTTTCTGCTCAAAATCTGTCAAAATGCAAGAATATTCTAGCATCCGATGGAACCTATATTGCAAATAATCCCATCAGTAGTCCAAGAAGCATTTTCCATATTATGACAAATAATAAGCAATTCAAAACTGGACCCGCAGATGAAAGTGCGGCTGCTATGAATTTAATTTGCGAATGGATTGAAAGTGGAAAAATTAGACCAGTAATAGATTCTGTATATCCCTTAAGTCAAACTGTTGAGGCTCATCGTCGGTATGAAACAGGTCATGCTAAAGGTCGAGTAGTAATTAGTATTGAATAAGCCGAGGTACGGATATGAATAATAGCTTGGAAAATTTAAAGGTTAATGTCAGACTTAAACTTTCAGGCTTATTGATTTCTGTAATATTTCTTTATATATACGCAGATTATTTCGGACTTCATATTCCGAGACATCTAGAAGGTATAATGTCAAGAGAAGTAACGGGTTTTTTAATTACTGATGTATGGTTGTCGACTGTTTCAATCTTAATGATTATTCCAAGTCTCATAATTTTCTTATCTCTGATTTTGATCCTAAAAGTTAATCATGGGGTAAATATTGTCATTGGATTATTCAATATCGGGCTAACGTTCATTTCAGGATTTACAGGAGAGACTTGGCCTTTTTTTATGCTATTTAGTTTTATTGAAGCTGTACTTCTTGCATTAATTGTCTGGTTTGTTTTTATGGCCAACACAGGAAGCTTATTGAATTATGGAAGATATGCAAATAATATTATCAGGACTATGGGTGGCAGTAATGCTCTGTTATTTACTGGGAGATGTTTTACGAATATTTGCTGGTGATTTTAAACCAGGAGAAATAGAAGGAAAACCATTAACTCACAATATGGTGTTGTTAATGGCAATTCTAATGGTGATACCAATTATTATGGTTGTTCTGTCCCTAACATTAGATTATTCTCTGAATCGGCTGATTAACATTATCGTAGCCATATTCTTTTTGGGAATGAATCTCATTTCAATAAGGGGATATGCAATCTATGATAAATTTCTGTTATTTGTTTCTTTTGGCTTCAATATCTTGACTATTTGGTGTGCATGGAATTGGGTTATAATTTAAAAGGTGAAAAAATGGTAGCTAAAGAAACAATGAGCATAAATTTTTACAAGCTCTAACACATTTCTTTCAGGATTGATAGAACATGATTCCTAATGCTTCTCCCTCTGAATTAGCTGCCCAAGAACTTGACAACGATGAATTAA
>JAEOUE010000213.1 GCA_016839515.1 Candidatus Hodarchaeum mangrovi | reverse complement strand
GGATGTCTATATTGTACTATAAACTCCCCTAGCTTTATTATTTCGTTGAGGAAAAGGGATTTTTCCGCTCTTCCACCCATGGGCCATCCTTCGTTTTCTTTTTCCTTCCAGCGTTTCAAGAGGATATCTATTCGTGCCTTTAGGATTTCTAATGCTTTTTGAGGAGCGTTGATTTCAAAAAATATCTTAGCAAATAATTCATAATCATTGAGGCTATACATACGTAAATTCTCATCTTTATAATATGCCCCAAAAGATCCTTCCAAGTTCTCAAGCAGTATAGAAACTGGTAAGCTCTTATAAATGTTGAAAAGTCTTTCTTCGTCTTTGAGCTGCTTTGCAATCTCAAATTCTAATAAAATTTGTGTTTCTGAAGGTGATGGTTTCTCGTATTTTCCTTGAATTATTTCTTCCGCTTTTTCTACCAGCATAAGAATTTTAGGATCTGGTAGTACATCAGTCATTAGATATGCATATTCCAACCATTTTAAATGTTGTCTTTCTGGCAGAATTTGATTAATAAATTCGGGATAAACACTGGCTGCTTCTTTCAATATGTTTTTCTGTTTAGCCTTTTTGAGATCTTTCAGGAGGCGAGTATCTGATCCTAACAGGTTTGTCATTGGTTCCTTTTCATGAAGCAAAGTATCCTTCCAATATTCGAAGCTTTTTCGATAATAATCTGTTGCGTCATATTTCTCTAATTCAGCTTCATATAGAAAATTTGCAATTTGCTGATAAGCACAGGCTTTTTCCCAGGGTCGTAATGTATTGAATTCCTTCTCTCCAGCTTGGAACAGCCTGTCAGAGTTAAGATATACGCCAATTTCCATCAGATGAACTCCCAGCTGCTGATAATGATGATCTTTGGAATCAGTTTTTGATTTTTCAATCTCTTCTCGGAGTTTATGATGGATTCGGAGCAAATAATCTTCAGTTATGTACTGACTTAATTTTTGACCTTCAATTGTCATTTTTTTCTTCCCTTCAGAATTAAATTGAAATCTAACAAGAAAGAATGAAACCTTTTGATGAGGAATGATAGATTTCTGTGAATCTACCCACAAGCTTAAAATGAAAAATGCGACTCTAATGGTATTAATCGTTCCCTCGACTACACTTTGACGCTAATCAGAAGAAATATTTCCTGATAGCCGTCATATTACTGTATTAATCTGTTGAAGGGGATTTCCCATGAAACTGAGTTTAATCAGATACTCCTCGCGAACCAATGGGTATCCTCCTATTTTTGTCGAGGAACTAAAGGGTCATGATTATAAGAAATTAACTAGAGAAATCTTCCGTATAAGCTGAAGATATTTTAATTTCTTTGATAAAAACCTGTGAAATATGGTCCTGTATTGATGACTGGATTCAAGGAGTGATCAGTGAGGATTGGAATAAGCGATTACAATAACAAGTTTTTCTAATCAGAGTTTCTCCTCAAACCTGATAGAATTAAGGGGAACTCCCATAAAAACGAATTATCCGGAGAGTTTCTCTAGATAAGCCTATATGCTTTCACTCCTTCTCAACTAGGACAAGTGAAAGAATAACTATCTATAGGCGAGAATTCGCATAAAAGAACTAAAAATTAACTTCGTCCATAACTGGATTAAATCGAGGGTGTATAATAATCATACAAATAGAAAATTCTCCTAAAGAAGTTACCATAGCAAAAATGATTAAGTTGGATGATAAACCCATCAAAGTACCAAATTTAATTATGCAAAAGCTGATTCAAGAATATGGAGAGACCCCTGCACTTGTAATGCTTGCTCCGAGTACAAAAATAATTAACATTTTTCCTACAACAAGTGAGAATGTTATCCAGATTGTTAGCTATCCCAGCCCAGATTATGTATGTAGTGGAGATTCAACAATATGTGGGAATTTACGACAATTTTATGCAACAGAGAAAATAAAATTAATTTATATGACAGCTTGTGCTTGTTATCTTCATATAGATCATAATCCGTGTGAAGCAATAGCATATCTGGATCTCCCTTCCAAAGAATTTTCATTAGAAGCATTTAAACACAAATTGGAGCAAGTAGATGGTGTTTTACGGGTCGAAATTACCCCCGTGCAGTTATCGGGTCCATCTTCTGAAGCTGAAAGCAGAACTTGAGTCGGTGAGACAAATAGTAGAAGATCTCTTTGAAAAGATCCTAGAATCCCATAAAGGTCTCTATATATTCACACTTGAATTCTGGAGACAGATGTATAAACTAAGAGAGTCTATACTCTCTTAATAATTCTGAAAACTTTTTAAACCACCATTTTGGATAAATGAGCTTGGGTATTTTTTTGTGTGCTAAGAAAAAAGTGGATCTATTAATCCTAATATTTGTGTTTGGCGTATTTGCAAATTATTGGATATCCGTAATTGATTTACCTTCTTTGAATAATCCCTTAACTAGTACTACTCAAGCTATAGACTCAAATAATAATTTTCAATCCATTTTAGGAGAAATAAAAGATCAGAATGTCAATGAAAATGAAACTTGGAGTGGAAATATATTAGTTACAAGAACAATTGTTGTTTCTAAGTCAGCAACTCTTACTATTCTTCCAGGGACAATAGTTAAATTTCAACATTATCGAGGGTATAAAGATCCGAATAAAAAATTGAGTTTGTTTATTGAGGGAACGATACATGCACATGGTGAAGCTGATAATCAAATTTGGTTCACATCAGATGCTGCTCCTCCAATCAATGGAGATTGGGATGGTATTTACATAAATGGTTCTAAGGATTCCTTCTTTAATTACACGATTGTTGAATATGGAATCGTAGGAATCGTTCAATATCACTGCGAATCAATCGTGGCAAATTCTATCGTTAGATGGGTGAATTCAGAGGGATTATATGCTGAATATTCAAAAGTCAAATACATAAATAACACATTATATGGGAATGGGTATCACGAAATAGCGTTAGAACAATTTAATAATGCAACTGTTTATCGAAACATCTTTAAAAATGGGATTGTAGCATTTCATAGTGAAAATTCCGAATCGTATCTCTTGAATAATTATTTTACTAATTATAGTGGAGATGTTGTCTCTATTGCAGCCCATTCTAATGCTACCATCAAAGAAAACATTTTTGATGATACCTTGGATGCAAATCATATCACTGTGACTTCGAATTCCAATGCTACGCTCATAAATAACGACAATGGTACTATAACACTTCCGCTGCCAATATTTGATTATGAAGATATCCAGAATTTCACCTTGAATTATATTCCAGGTGATAAGAATGATCAGTTTCTCTATGTATATGATTCTATCGACGAAACAAGGCAAGTAAAAAGAAGAATGGGAGAAAATCTAAGCTTTGGGTGGGCTTTGGAATATGCAATGGGTTATCTATGGCGATTTGATTTTTGGAATCTTCCTCTAGGAAGTTCTTTGGATTTAATTAGAATGGATCCAGATAATGGAAGTGTTATTCGGATTAGAAACGATTATATTGAGAATCCTAGAGGTTTAGCATTTGATGGTGACAATTTCTTTGTTTATGATCATAGTCAGCTTAAAATTAGTCAATTTATGATTGCAAATAATTCCATAGTTATCTTAAATACTTTTGATATTCCCAAGAAAGTAGAAGGGGGAACCCAAAGCTTAACATCGGATGGATATTTTCTTTATCTCCCAAGTAGAATGGGAGACTTAATAAGAAAGATTAACAAATCAGGGTCTCTTATTGAGGAAATTCCTGTACCTGGTGATGGAATCGCAGGTGGGTTAACGTGGACAGGTACTCATTTTTGGGGAGTGTCAGGAGGAAGAAATCTAACTAAATATACATCAGATTGGCAACTCATTGGACAATGTTACCCTGTTGCCGATGGAACCTGGGCAATTGCGTACGATGGTGATTATATTTGGACTTTACAAAGAACTTGTGAATCATGGATTGATAATAAGATGTTTCAAGTAGAACCATTGATTTCAACCCAAACGAAATACAATATAACACTTAATGACACATTATTTACTTTTATCGTTAAATCGAATTCTTCAGATTTTGGACTTCACTATAATGCGATAGAGAGGGAAATTATATATGAAATTTATGGGAGGCAAGGAAGTATGGGATTTTCTACACTTTTTCTTCCTAAGGGGTTTCTCCCTGGAGACTTTTCCGTTGTAGCACAAATTGATGACATTGAAATTCCTGTAGAAATTACACAAACCGATTTACATATAATACTTGATTTAGAATATGCACATAACTATTTCCGTGTCATTAGAATTAAAATTGATGATATTACAGACAGCTCAACTACTACTATTCCATCAAGCTCATCCACTCAGACTTCTTTTGTCCCACTTGGCTTTATCTTTGCTCCAATTGGACTATTAAGTGTTACTAGAAGAATTATAAAAAAGCTGGTTGCCACTAATCGCAGGAGGGCGACTTGACTGGAAATCTTGCGATCCATCGTCAAGTAGCATCAGGAATGATTGAACATCCGCTAGTGGGCATGAAAAGATGCTTTGGATCTTTTGTCTCGAGTTATTATTCATCTCCTAGAATTAATCGAAGTATTTATTCTAAGAATTTCTATTCTTCTGAGTCAAGGGGTATCTGCCTGTATCATTCTTTTCAGCAAAAAGAATCGAGTAGAAAAGACTGAGACTGATTATAATTCTTTCAAATAAGCTTGGTATAGGGGGGCCTCTTTTGCCTCATGTTTCCTATATTCTTGTTCCATAATTGCTGATAAATCTAAAACCTTTAAATATTCTTGATGAGCTGATTTGAGAAATTCTTGTTGATTCATGTTTAATGAATCCGCTAAAGAATTCATACCTTCTCTAACTGCTGATCTTAGTAAATCCATTTCATTGCGTTCCTCTTGAGTAAGATCTGGCATGTGTTGTTTGAGATAATTATCCCACTCCTCTGTTTCAACAAAATATGCTTCAATTTCTTTCCTTTGCTCATCTATAGATCTTTCATCTGTTTGAAATTCCAGTCCGTAGAGGTCTTTCAATAGGAGCAAGTTTTTATGGAGTGTTTTTAATAGTTGAATAATATGATCTGGATACGTAAAATTATGGAGATTGGTCACAATTCTAAAGATCTGCTTATCAGTTAACATAAAGAACATAGCTAGTGAAAAGCTGGTTCTTCCTTTCTGTTCTATGAAAAAGAGGATTTGAGCCAATAATTTTGATAACAGGTTATAATCATTCCATTTTCCTTTCATCGACTCTTTTCTTGGATTTATTTCGTGATTGAGATCCTCGATTAATTCTATTACCCTATCCCAGTGGTTGTGAATCTCTTGGTTTTTCATGGCTGGATTCATGGTTTTGATCAAGGGGACTAATTCCAGATAAGGGCGTGTTTCATCCATAGCAACCCCTCCTGACATTCCTATCATTTCTTTTAGTATTCATTCATATCCCTGGAAGCAAGATATCCCAAACAAATGGTTCTTTTTTTTAAAGAGGATTATTCTATAAATACTTACACTT
>JAEOUE010000212.1 GCA_016839515.1 Candidatus Hodarchaeum mangrovi | reverse complement strand
TATAACAATTTTCTTCATCATTTTTCTTCTTGAATATTTTCGAAAATTTGGGTTGCTACTTGGTAATGATATAGCACTTTTATACTGTACAACATCTAATGTTTATTAAAGGCAAAAATTCTTATTTTTATACCTATATCGCCCTTTTTTTCTCCTTAATAAATAAGTGCGTACATCTCAAGCTTAATAAAGAATTTATCAATAAAAGCATCTGAGATTAGATGAGAGCTTTTCTTAAGATAATTTTGCTACTGGGCTTAATACTTTTTAATTCAATAAATGGAATCTCAAATACTCGGTGTTCGAATGCACTCATTCTTGAATTCACTACTTCATTAAATTCTTTAAGATTGAATAAGGGTGAAGGGATTCTTGGTCAATATAATCAATATATTCCTGACGGTAATTCCTCAGTGATTATAATTATAGATTCCAATCTTATAGGTGAAGGAAAATATTTTGCAGACTATTCTATTGCCAAATCTAGATTTGAAATGTGGCTAGAACCGTTTGAAAATACCTTTATGATCAAATTTAATATAAAAAATATAACGGAATATACTCCAGGTCCCGAAGATTCCCTCTACAACTCTTTAGACAATGTTACAAGAATATTTGATTGGAAACTTGGATCAGGTATTGATGATAGTAATAATGAAGGTAATTATTATGATTGGATGATAATATATCAGGAAAAATATAATGGTGGACGAAATCATGCTAATTCAATTTGGGGGAATGTCCTTATAATTTCTCACAATCAACCTCTTAACTGGGTTTCTCAACAGCTTATTTTATTACATGAAATTGGTCATATTTTCGGAGCAGAGCATCAAAATGAAGGAGAAATACCTCCAGATTGGTATGGGGGTGCAAATTACAGCTTGATGAGTTATCAAGACCTTTCTCTGTTACATCTTCTGGGCTGGGATAAAACTCGTATACCTATTGATAAACACAATTTTGACATAATAAATTCCTCAAAATTTCGATTCGACCAAATCGATGCTGATCTTGATAATTTACCAAATTGGTATGAGTACAGATACAATTTTGACTCAACTACTCCAGATTCGACTTATGATTCAGATGATGATGGATTAACAAATCTAGAAGAATATACATTAGGTTCAAATCCTTTAATGTCAGATACTGACAAAGATGGGTATTCTGACTGGGCTGAATCACTTTTTGGGACTTCACCGATAAATTCAACTGAAATTCCTATAATTGATATCCCCATTATATATCCATGGATGTATTCATCTACACTCACTATTAATGACTCTGTTTACATCAAATGGCGCGCATTATCTTCTTATCCTTCACATTATATCATTTACCGTAATAATACTCAAATAATACAAAATATATGGAATTCCGAAGTAATTGAGTACAAGGAAGTCAATAAAGCAGGTAATTGGAATTTTACATGTGTTGTTTTGGATACAAAACAACAATTTTCTGTTTCAACGGTAATTGTTGAAATTACAAAACCAAACTCAACCACACATCCCTTTTTAGTGTTTTATATATCTATCTTCATATTTCTAATATATATAAGGAGAAAGAAGAATTTAAACTAATTTTAGAACACGAATATTTCCTTCTAATTCCATACTATATTTTTTCCATTCATTTCCTATTCCAAGTATAGCAATAAGATATTCGATAGTTGCATTACCTTCATAATCAACCAAATTGAATAAAATATCTAATAATCCTCCACGTCTAATATAATCACTTATGATCAAAATCTTCTTGTTTTTAATAGCAGACATCTTGTGAAAATAAACAGTTTCTACTACCTGTTGGTCAAGAAGGTAAGGAAACCGAAGGATTTGATCTTCATTTACTGATGGACGACGAAAAGATACACTGTACCAAGGGATGGCTAGGAGCTGAGAAAAGGAAATGGCCATAGGAATGGCTTCTGTATGGGTTAATATAACATTAAAAGATCCTGTTAGATCATGATTTATCACATGATATGCGATAAGATTCAAATTCTCTGGTGAAGAATATAAATTACTAATATCAATTTGAATCGGAGCAGTTTTTAAGTTAAGCATAATATTAGAATCAATAAGATCAAAAATCATATTATATTCATTATATAAAAATCGAGCAATGGTACTCTCATTTACTTCCGGAATTTTTGATTGACCTTTAAGATATCGAATAAATTGGTCATACGAGAATCCTTTCTCGTGCTCTAAGCAATGTTCTGAAATAATTTTAGAATGTAGAGCTTTTATAGAAGGATATTTCCCAAGTAGATACCTCAAACTATTCATTATTGCCATTTTTCGATATTCTTCAACTTGATTTTTCATTTGCATTTAATTGCACTTTAATTCAAAAATTATATTATTTACACAATATAATATTTTTTCTTTTTATATATTATTTGGTATTTGTAATAAATATGCAAAAATTCAGTAAATTAGCCATATTTTCATAGGAAAATTACTTAAATCTTCCCTCTAATAGATAATAGCGGGTTTGGTAAGATTGAGCTCTAATAATCAAAAGGAAATTCATGAAATTGATATTTTTCGAGAAATTGCACTAATTGCAGTATTTACTGCTCTAGTTTTTCTTTCAACCTCACTCTTTCAGGTTTCATTGATCTCCTCAAGTGGATATTTTAATCTTGGAGAAGCTTTTGTATATTTAGCAGCATTAATAGGAGGACCTCTTGTAGGAGCAGTTTCAGGAGGATTTGGTTCTGCTTTAGCAGATACTTTTACTGGATTTGGATTATACGCTCCTGGAACTTTCATTATTAAAGGATTAGAAGGCTTTTTGGCTGGTTATTTATTTCATAAAACAGCTTTTGGCCAGAGAAATGCTAGACGAATTCTTTTAGGAGGGGTAACTCTGTTTATTATCTTCTTTAGTTTCTATGTAATCACCCCACAATTGACAGGAGATCCCAATTCAAGAATAATTAGTGGAAGCTTTTTTTTATTAGATCAAGTCATTGATTATCAACTTCCAGGTTTTATACTATTAATAATAGCTATTTTACTATCCTGCATGATTTGGTTCATTGAAATCAAAATGGGAGAACGAGGAAGAATGGCTTTAGCATGCTTATTGGCTGGTCCTATTATTATCTTAGGATATTATTTATATGAGATAATTATTATAAAATTACCAAGTAGTGTTGCTTTGTTTGAAATGCCCTTTAATATCGCACAAGTTATTTTTGGTACATTTATTGCAGTTCCAGTTGTAGCTTATTTAGAAGAACTTGGCATTCTTGAAAATATTAAAGAATCTAGGAAAGTGAAAAGGTTAATCAAATAACAACTTTAATATAAAAAGAATTCAGGAGGATTCTTATGCTCCTAATTCAAAATCTTAAAGTAAAATACTCAAGTTCTCCTAGATGGTGCATTGATAACTTTTCTCTTAAAGCGAGTTCTGGAGAACTTATTATAATTGCTGGAGGAAGTGGGAGTGGAAAATCAACACTAGCCAATACTATTATCGGTTTAATACCTAATTTTATTAAGGGGACGGTTGAAGGGAAAATTTTCATTAAGAACAAGGATTTAAGTACAATTTCTCGATTGGAACTGTTGTCATACATAGGATATATCCCCCAATATCCTGGAGATTTTACAACATCACTTGTAGTAGAAGATGAAATAGCATTTCCCTTAGAAAATTTACATTATAATCCTGAAATAATTAAATCACACGTTGAAGATATTCTTAATCAATTGGAGATAAATCATCTTAGATTTAGATTAATTACTGAATTAAGTTCAGGAGAACTTCAAAAAATCGCAATCGCAACTGCTCTAATTCATTCACCTGATTTTCTAATATTAGATGAACCTATGGCAAGAATTGATCCAGCATCTGAAATACGTATTGCTGAGATTCTAAGAAGTATAGCAGATAAAGGAAAAACACTTCTAATTTTTGAACATAGATTAGATTATCTGTTTCCCTTTGCTGATCAAGTTATCTATCTTTCAGATGGAAAAATAACCTTTAAAGGAAAACCAAAAGAAATTCCAAATTTAAATTTAGAAATTGACCTTCCAGAGGTATCAGAGATAATTGTACCAAAAAATAAGCAAAAACTAATGAATTTAATTGAAGCAAAATCCTATCTAGAACATATTTTTTGAGGTGAGTTAGATACATAAAATACAACTCGAAGATGTATCCTTTAAGTACCCCAGAAGTCAAAATAATGTTTTCGATGGTCTTAATTGGTCAATCTTAGGATCTCAATCTATTGGTGTGATAGGAACTAATGGATCAGGTAAAACTACATTCATTAAACTACTCTTGGGACTATTAAAGCCTACAAACGGGACAATTCATTTGAATGGTATAAATACTAAAAAAATTTCAGTATTGAAAGATTTTGTAGCCTATCTTCCCGAAAACGCTAAATTAATACTTCTTGGTCCCACAGTTCGTAAAGATTTCCAACGGACAGGGATAGAAGAAAATATAATTGATGAAATTATGGAGAAATATAAGATTGCTTCTCTTGCAGATCAAAAACTTTATCATCTAAGTGAAGGGCAAAGACGGTTATGTGCAATAACTCTATTATTTAATCTTCCTAAAAAAAGGATTTTGTTTATAGATGAACCTACAATAGGATTAGATCGCTTAAATCGGACGAAATTTCTTAAAGCAGTCGATGAAGCTAGAAATAAAGATCAAATGGTCTTTATCTCAACCAACGATCCTAGAATTTTACCATATTTAGATCATCTCCTTGTAATTGGAAATGGTTCTATTATTCTTGAAGGATCTCCTAAAACTGTATTATACCGTTTAGAAAATGAAACTTCGATACTCCCAAATCAGATTGTACGAGTATTAAAATCATTAAATGTCCATAAAGAGTTCTATTTCACAACAATTGATGAACTAAACGATTTTATTCGAATGAAGGTCAAATAATGTCTTTTCTTTTAAGAAGAATTTACCATGGAGTGATATATCAACCTAATATCATACAATTCCACCCCATGACAAATCTCTTTCTTGTTTTTGTAATATTTCTCATTTTATTATTTGGAAATATACAAATCCTCTTTATATTAAGTATTATTATCATTACAGAAAATTTTCTTCTTGGAAATGGATTTGGTAGTTTAAGTTTACTTAAAGCAGTTAGTCCTTTCCTTATTTTTCTGGGAATCATAACTTATTTATTTTCAGGGTTTGAATTAGCTATAATTATTGTTTTAAGATTTTTTTGTGGATCTTTATCTTTTTCGTTATTCTTTGCTATCACAAATCCTGCAGATTTATCACGAGCACTAGAAAAAATCTATATTCCTCCCAGATGGGCATTAATCCCTTCTCTATCTCTCACATTAGTTCCTCGTATTGCAAAGGATGCAGAAGAAACATTTGAAGCATTATATTTACGTGGGGAGATAAAAGGATTCTTCTTACGGTGGCTTCCAAAAACTCTTGCTATAATTTTAGCCTCAGTAATTTATCGATCTGAGTTTCTAGCTCGATCATTATACTATAAAGGATTCAATCTTGGTCCTCGAAGTCATTATCGGAAATTTAAGTTTCATCGTAATGATTTTTACCGGGGATTTTTCTGGTTAGGATTCTTTATTTTTACAGCTTTAGTTATATAGGTTTAAATACATTAGATTCCATAATAAAAGCTTTTCCTGATAAAAGTCGTACATGGGTATAGGAAGACTTGTTAAAAACAAAAATAGGAAAATTATTCTTTTTTATATCAATATTGAGGAGAGTAAATAATACAATAGTTAGGGATCCACCATGAGCAACTATCCCTATAGTTTTTCCTGAATTATTCATCATTAACCATTTTCTAAAAGGAACAGCAACCCTTTCACAAAATTCTTGGACATTTTCGCCACTTGGAAACTTAAAAGTTGGATATTCAATCAATAATTTTGCTACTAATGGACCAGGGAATTTATTTGTAAAATCTAGTATTAATTCAGGAAATTCGCCAGTTAAAACAGTACTAGTTTTTCCACCAAATTCACCTAGATCAATTTCCCTTAACCAAGAATATTGGATTATATTTGGTTTTTTACGAAGATATTTAACTAAAATTTCTGTAGTTTGAACCGAACGGGGTAGAGGGCTTGAAATAATTTCATTAAAAGGTATATGTTTTAACATTTGACCTAATTGAATCGCTTGATCTATTCCATTCTTACTAAGTGGTACTAAAGGATGAGTCCATGTTCCAAGAGGTTTTTCTGGATCAGCATGTCGAATTAAATAAATATCTAAATCAGGGAACATTGTTATTTTTCAATCCAAACTAAAAATCAAAAATAATAAAAAAAAAGAGATTGTATGAATCTATTTTCTATAGATATTCATAATCTCCTTTAGGAATTCGAGAGCTTCTGCTTTAGGTCGTTGAAATGAATTTCTACCAATAATAGACCCGAATCCACCACCAGCATGAATCTCACGGATTTCAGAATAGATTTCTTCAGTGCTTTTCGCAGGGCCCCCAGAGAAAATCACAATTCTACGACCATCAAATGTTGCCTGAACAACATGTCTCACTCTTTCTTCTAGTGTTGCAATTGGAATTTTTTCCTTTTCATATACTTTACGTGCCGATTCTTGATAAATTTCAGAACTGGGGGGTTTCACTTTAATCATATGTGCACCTAATTGAGCAGCAATATGAGCAGCATAAGCAACTACATCAATAGCTGTCTCTCCGTCTTTAGTAGTAATACCACTTCCACGAGGGTAACTCCAAACTACTACAGCTAATCCTGCTTCCTTTGCAGCTTGAGTTAGATACTGTAATTTTTCGTACATGTCATTTCTCATTGAAGACCCAGGATATATTGTATAACCTATAGCTCCAGCACCTAAACGAAGTGCATCCTCTATCGCACCAGTCACAGCAGGAGCAGGATCTTTTTCGCTAATTAATGAATCGGAATTATTTAATTTGAGAATCAATGGAAGATCAGGGTATTCTTTTGAAACCGCTTCAATGAAACCTAGAGGAGCTGCATATGCATTACATCCTGATTCAAGGGCTAATTCTGCATGGTACAATGGATTATATCCATGAGGATTGGGAGCAAAACTACGGGCTGGACCGTGTTCAAATCCTTGGTCTACAGGTAAAATTACAAACTTACCGGTTCCAGCTAAAGTACCAAAATTCAACATTCGAGCAAGGTTTCTAATGGTACCTGGATTATCAGAGCTATACCAGCTCAGAATTTCTTTAACACGAGGGGTTGATAACATTTTCTTCACCGAGATTTAGAATTTGTTTGTGCTTTATACTAGCCAACTCTTCGGATTATATAAAGCTACCACTAAAATAAAGAGTCTATAAACCCATTTGATAAATACATTTAACTTCATATACAGATTATTTTTTCCTTTTTCATCATTAAGCAACTCATACATCACTTTTTTAAGAATAAACTCTGAAAAATTTAATCAAGGTTGATTTTTTTTTTCTTCTTTTGTTTAATTATATTTGTAGTAAAGAGAACTGAATTTGTGTTTCAAACTCTTCAAAATATGTAGATTACAAAAATTTAAGCCTACTGCTTTAGATTCAATCTTAATTGAGCTCTCATAAGATTATTTTTGGATAATAGAATTCAATGATCCTATTTAGTAGGAGGAATGGTGGGATCAGGATCTTTATATCCATAATAATGGCCCATCTCGAGATTAATCCCATTCTGTTTAAGATAAACATAAAGCTGGCCTAAATGGAACCACTCATGGCCGATTTCTTCAAGAACTTCCTTATAAATAGTACTAGGTTTGTTTTGATAAAAGAATTGAACCGATTTTTCTTTCGCATCCTCTAGGTGAGTATTGCAGAACTCTATTAATCTTTTTAACCCATTCTCATAGCTCTTAACCAATCCAGGGGCATTAAGTGGCATATTATTCTTTTCTAGACTAATAAGATCATTTTCATCTTTAAGATTACCTTGAAGTAATTCACATATAGTAAGTGGAGAACATGCTAGATGATTCGCTAAATCAGCTGTATTTCGCATGTTTTTATTTGGTTCCCAATCCCAGATCTCCATAGGAACCATTTTTAGTAGATACAAAATCCCTAAACGCCTTTCCTTCAATGTATGAATGAGTTCTTGCATTAAATTACCCTCTTAATTTACTCTATGATATAATTTGAACAGCATTTAAATATCCTTATTCATCTTATCATGATGGATGAAATCATATGGATGATCTCCACAATTTACTCTCTGGCCTTACGGTTGAAAAGCGGGATTATCAGTTAGCTGCCATGCAGGAGATCCTTGAGCAAGTTTTATCTAATCGTTCTGTTTTACTAAATTATCCATATGGTACAGGAAAAACGGTAATTGCCTTGCTTACTTTTCTAGCAATTAAAAATCTTAATACAAAAGAACAGGTCAAATTTATTTTTACATCTGCACGAGAAGCAGCAGCATTACGTTGTAGGCAAGCACTTGAAATGGCAAAATCTTTTGGATTTGTTGATAAATTAGGCTATTTATTTGACCCAAAAACGGGAGGAAAAGGATTAAGCCTAGCTCAAAAAGCAAAGATGTATAACGCATCGAATGTGGTATTTTGTCCTATAACGACATTGATGAATGATAGATTTCAGATTAAAAGTAAGTTGAATATCGATATTCTTAATTCAACTCAGTTGATTGTAATTGATGAAGCAACAGATATCATAGCACGGTCAATGACTGGTTTTCGTCTTTCAAAATATTTTGAAGAACTTTTTGAAGTAAGAAAATCTAAAAATAAAATTCCTCTTTTAACAATGACTGGAACACGTGATCAAGGGAGAGCAAAAGCGATTCTTAGCACATTGGAGGAAGAGGTACATCTAATGCAACGTCCAGAATTATCTCCTTATGAAACCATAACCCAAAGATGTAGTATTGTCAGAGAAGATTATATTAGCTCTGATCAACAAATCTCAACCCTGATGACCAAACCTATTGGTATTGTGCAAGAAATTCTTGATCCTAATTTAAGTCGACTTGATATAATTAAAATGTCTTATGGAGGAGTTTTAGAGCGTTTAAGCGATTCAAATGCTTCTTTACCTTTACGTATAGGAAAATTCTCGATTGAAACTGAAGAAGACCGACAGCAGTTAATCACTGCTTTTGTTATGCTCTTCAAACTCGCTCATGCTAGACTATTACTTTTAGAATCTACTCCAGGTGAATATCTCAAATATATCTCATTAGAAGAGAATGTGGAAATCTTTAATCCACTTCTTGAATTAAAGTCTAATCTTATTTCCCATCGTGTTGAATTACCTCAATTTGAGAATCCAGAAGAAAAAACCACCCGAGGTTTAATTCATCCAAAGGTTGAACTAGCAATAAATCTAGTCCATGAGCATTTGATTCGTGGGGCTAAAATTTTAATATTCACACGATATTTAGCTTTGGGGGAACAGATGAATATGATATTAAAAATACTTAAGTTTCCTGGTGTTCAATATCTCTCGGGTCAAACCCCTGAAGATACACGAAGAATAATTATAGATAGATTTCGAGAAGAAGATGTCGATGTTTTAATCTTCACACCAGTTGGTGGCCGTGGATTAAACTTAGGGGAAGCTGATATCGTCATTCATCTGGATATTACTAGTAATCTTGATGAAATGACACAAAGAAGAGAAAGAGCACGTGGATGCCTTGAATATGTACTAGTTTTAGAAGGTACTAGTGAAGAAGGTAAAATAAAGGAGTATTTTGACATAATTGTTTCATCTGAAACAAAAGTGAATAATGAAAAATAGAACTCTTAATAGTCCTCCTTATTATAATATTCTAGTCTCTTAACCTCAGTAAGATCTTCAAGATGAAATTTGTGCATTACATAATAACCTAATAAGGAAAATAACAGAAGAATGACTCCATTGAGTAAAAGACTGCCCCTAAGCTTTAAAAATGAGCTAGCAAATATACTTACTACCCCCATTCCGACAATTTGAGAAAAAGTGATTGATAGATTAATGAATGAGAATATTTTACCACGAAGATTATCAGGAACAGTTTCTTGAGTTATGGTTTGGAGAGGAACTGAAATAGAAACTTCAATAGTCCCAAAACCTATCCAGAAGATAGCCAAAATGAATATGTTTGGTGAAAGACTGAATCCAAGTAACATTATTCCTGCTAGAACAGCTGAAAATGTAATCATTTGGATAGGTCGTGAAATATGTTTTTTTCGTGAAAGATAAAATGCAAACAACATCCCAACAGCAGCTGAAAGTGCAATCATCAATCCATATACAAAAGCTCTAGGTTCTGATTCAACTAATCCCATCTCACTCTGAAGATACGGAATGATTAAAATCATTGAAGCTCCTCCAGCAAACATTAATATTGAAAATACAATTAGCAAGTAAAAAATAGGAGGAAAAGAAATGATAAATTTTCCTCCATCTTTTAAATCTGAAAAAGGGGTATTTTGAGACTTCTTCTCAATATAAAGAGAGGTTCGTATACCTAGAATAAATATTGCAGAGATTAAAAAACTCATGGCATCAATAAAAAAAGGTAAGTCATATCCTATTAATCCCACAATTATTCCTGCTAAAAATGGTCCTATTAAAGCTGAAACTTGATATGCACCAGCACTTAATGCGTTAGCAGCAAATAAATCGTTTTTATCATCTATTAATTTTGGTATAGAGGCTCCTCGTGCAGGGAAAAAGAATCTAGCGAAGCTTGAATTTAAAAATGATAGAATAAAAATCAACCAGATTTGAACTTCAATATTAAAATAGTTTGTGAATGGAATGACTCCTATGGCTATTGCTTGAGCGATATTTGCCCCTACCATTGAGTATTTCCGGTTTATTCTATCAATAACAACTCCAGCCCATGGTCCAACTATAATCATGGGGATTGCGGTAGAAATTGCCAATATAGCCATAGCTAGTGTAGAAAATTCTGTTGATTCAGTTAAATTGTAAACTAGTTCAAAAATTAATAAATTAAGAGCCATATAAGAAAATTGGGATCCAATATTTGAGATGAATTGACCATAAAATAATTTTCCAAATTCAGGATATTTGACTGGAATAAACGAATGATAATTTCGTTTGAAACTAGACAGAAGCGATTTCATTGACTTAAACCCAATTTTATTTGAGGAACAATCTGTTATTCACTAGATAAAAGTAAATAAGAGATGTAAAATAGAAATATAAAATATCCTCGGAATTTAAGATTCTATTGTCACCTTGCTTTTTTTTCGTAAAAACGCGAAAATTACTAATAAAAACATAAGAAATTCAAATTCATTAAAAAATAAGTTGTTTGAGCTCTTTAATTCAAAATTTATATCTTTATTATTAATTAAGCTATCCAGCATCTTCCATAATTGAGATAAATTACTGGGGATAGGATTTCCTCGGTAAGCTCGTGTTTCTAAGAAATGTGACCCATCACTATTCCAAATTTTAATGGATATAAAATAAGTTGTTTCATTATTATAGTTAAATTGATCAAAATAAGTTTTTTTAAATAAGAAGAAATTATTTACCAGAAGAAGATTCATCGCAGTATTGTAATCACTTTTATTTAACCAAGTTTGAAAAGTATCTAATTTTCCATTTGAATTTGGGATAAATTTTACAATAAATCCATCAGGATTAAAAATAATCTTAAAATCTCCTTGTTGCAAGCCTGGATAATAATAAGGATTTTTTGTCTTTCCAAAATGGATTTCACTTCTTAAATAATCAAATTTCTCAACTTTAGGAATATCTACCAAAATTTTTAGACTAGAATTTGTAATTGTTTCTCCTGAACTATTTAATAATCGATATTCAAGTTTTACAGGATTCTTTGTTCCATCAAATTCGATAACATCCCAAGAATGTCCGAATTTCCTTAAATGATCATGAGTAATATTCATTGCATTAAGAATATTGTTATTATTAACTAGTATTTTAGGAATATAGTCCGAAGCATTGAAATTAAGACCCTTTTCTAGATACCATTCAAAAGAAGGTAGTAAAACAATAGGTGAATATTGAACTACCATTAAGTTATCTACCAAAAAGAATGGAGACGTTTTTTCTGTTTTAACTTGTTTAGTGAGCCTAAAAGAAAATTTATTATTAGTTCTCTCCAAATTTTTATCTTCTTGAGTTATTTGAACATGTTGAATAATATGATTCCCAGAATCCAAGGTTAGAATTAAAAAAAAAAGGAGAAAATAATAAAATAACTTATTCAACATCTATCTTTCCATTTAATAATAAGTCTTAAGAAGCTAAAAAAACTAGTAGGTTGAAAAACTATTCAAAAAATTTGATTATAAAGATAAAATGGGGTAATTAAATATGGTTGAAATAAAATCAATTGAAATAAAGATTCCAGACGGGCTCAATATGATCCTTGGTCAATCTCATTTCATAAAAACAGTCGAAGATATTTATGAAACATTAATAGAATCATCTATTTCTATCAAATTCGGAGTTGCATTTTGTGAAGCATCAGGACCATGTCTAATTCGATTTACAGGCAATGATGAAACGCTTGAAGCATTGGCAAAAGAAATCTCTAAGAAAATAAGCGCAGGACATTCTTTTGTGATATTTTTGGAAAAATCCTTTCCAATCGGGGTTCTAAAACGAATTCAAGCAGTTTCTGAAGTTGTCTCGACTTTTTGTGCGACATCCAATCCTATTCAAGTGATCATTGCTCAAACAGACCAAGGCAGAGGGATTCTTGGAGTAATCGATGGGTTCAGTCCAAAAGGGATAGAGAACCAAGAACAAATTCAAGAAAGAAGAAATTTTTTACGCAAAATTGGATATAAAAAATAAATCCCTTTTTGAACTTGGTTTACGAGAGAGTATCCTGCATCTTATCTCCATCCTTGGTGTCCTCTTTATTTTCTTGAATAAGTCTCGTCCCACAATAAACACAATAAGAGGTGTTAGGAATAATATTTTTTCCACATTCCCCACAGAAATTTTGCATCCTTTCAATAGTAGTAACAATGGATTTATCCAAGCTATAGTACTCAGGATACTTTTTTTCCACCCAATTAGCTTCCTTTAAAGGACTTAGCTGCCTATAAACAAGATAGAAAAGTAATATTACTATAATTATATGATAAAGAGATATAATAATTGTTTTTAAAAGGAGGTATTCTTGCGAAACAGTGATAGTACTTTCGATAAACTCAAAAACCTGATTTAATACTACCGGTAAAATTGCTTCCAATAAGAGGAATATGAATGAAATTCCAAAGAAGATTTTGAACTTATTAAACTGAATTCCTGTATCCGTAACAATTTTGATCCATTCAGGGGGATTTTGATCAACCCGTCGTTGTATAAACTGGATGAAAGAATAACTTAATGCTGCAAAACCAATGGTTAAAGCTATTATACTCCAAATAGTAACAATACTCAATAAATAAAATTCTTGATAGTATTCATAAAATCCTTGGGCAATGGCCGATATTCCCCCGATCCCATTGATAAAAGCATGTAAAAGGATAGGCCAGCGAATTTGACGAGTACGTAGATATATATATCCCATAGCTAAACCACCAATAAACGTTCCTGCAAAGTGCATTAAAGTCCAGATTAATGTACCTTGAATAATGTCAGCAGGCATATGAATGATTGAAAAAAATAAACTAGAAATTAGTAATGCCCAAAAACTCCCTATTCCTCTCCTTTCTAGCATCGGAATTAAACTACGACGAAAGATTAACTCTTCGCTTATTGCAGCTCCAACACATAATGCTCCAAAGAGGAGAAAATAATATAATGGATTATATAAAAGGGTAGGAGATGGTAAAATATCCTCATAAGCACTGATAACAGGTCCAAAAGGTGTTAAAAGAATTACCAAGACAAAACTAATAGCTTCAAGCATTGAGAAGAGAATTGGAATTAACGCTAAATAGGGGGCAGGAATCGCCTTCTTCTCTTCTACTTCTATTTTTTGACTTCTATAAAGAAATAAGAAGATAGCTGTGGCCCCAATTTGAGCAATAATGTTTAATACAAGGTTAAGAATGGTAATATCATCCTCAGTAGAGATAACAATTATCCCCTGAATTAATGCAAGTAAAATCCCTGAATTAGCTAGATTAGCACTTAAATCGAAAATAGAGAGCATTAATAATAAAATTGCAAAAGGATATAATATATCCCTAATAGTGATTTTAGAATTAACTGCTTGATCTTTATCCATCAATATAATAACTCCATATTGCATGATTTCATTTATGATTATAAATCATTAGGGTATAATGCAATTTTTTAAGAGAAACAATTGGAAATATGTATAAAATGACAAATCCCTCTCATTTTAACCTGTTTATAATTCTCCTCTAGTAAAAATCGAAAATTAAAAAATAATAGAACAATGAACAGGTTTTCAAGGAATAAACATAACTCCTAAAAAAAACGCTGCTAATGACCACCATAAACTCCATCGTGTATATTTACGCGTTTTTTTCCCACCGATAGCTGGTTCTTCAGTCATAATTGTATAAATGGTCAAACCAAGGATTAACATAATACATAACCAAAATAACCAAAAAATAATATTTTTATAAACAAAAAATCCGACCAAAAATCCACAGAGGAAGACTAATACAAAAAGAAAGCTTGCTATAACTCCTGCTTTGCGAGGACCAATTCTTACAGCTAATGAATTAAGATTAGATTGACGATCACCCTCATAATCTTGAATGTCCTTAACAATTTCACGTCCTGTAGCTAAGAAAAAGCTAGTGAGTATGATTATTAAACAAGTATACAAGGATACTTCTTCATTTGGCTTTAATAAAAAAAATCCAATAAAAAGAGGCGCAACATATCCAATCGAGACCCAGATGTTCCCAATAAAGCCTGTCGTTTTTATATAATTATATCCAATTCCAATAAAAACACAAAAGCAGGTAAATAAGAACAGAAAGGGTGTAACATTATAATATAACACCAAAAATGCAATTAAAAACAATGAAATCAAGAATAAAATACTAGAAAAAAATAAGACATATTGTCGATTTAAATCACCACGTGCTAAAGGACGGTCAAACCGCTTGTTTGCAATATCCGTATTAACATCAAAGTAGTCATTTATCGATTCAATTGCAAATGTCAATAGAATAGTGGCAATTAACCCAAGAATTAATCCTGAAATCTCAATTACACCATTATTAAAGATAAATGTCAAAAAATCTGGTGTAGCACCATTAAGTACATATACTATAAAACCTGCTGCAAGAACTGCAAGCGAACTTAAAATTCCTAGCGTATAACGAAATAAATCTAAATGTGCCTTTAAAAATTTTTTAGTATCCAATAAAAATCCACCAAAATACTCTCTATTGAATTTTTCTTTATCAACTAATCAACCTATCCGAAAAAATGGTTAAATTTGTGTTTTCCTACCAACCATTTTATCTGAGTTCATAATAGTTAATATTACAAACTTTCTAAATAATAACACTTCATTGATTTTATTATAAATTTAATCATCAGTTCAATCAAACTTAAGATTATGTCCAAAGTAGAGCTAGTCTTGACCTTAAATTGGTGAGGATCAACTAAATGGACTTTATACCCATAAGTAAGCTACCAGAAAAAATAGGATATTCAGTTAACATTCGTGGGTGGCTTCATCATGTTCGTCATCAAGGCAAATTGATATTTTTCGTAATTCGAGACTCTTCGGGTTACGTTCAAGCAGTAGCCAAACTAGAAGCATTTAATGAAGAAGATGGTTATACTCTTGCTCAAAATTTGACAAGAGAAACAGCAGTAAATGCCACAGGAAAAATAAAAAAGGATGTACGTGCTCCCTACAATGGTATTGAGCTACAATTATCCTCAATCAGACCAGTTATCAACATTGCTTCACCAGAATTGGAATATGAAATTCGTCCAGATTCAGGGCCTCAAGTTTTGGCTGATAAAAGACATTTAGTATTACGAGGAGAACGAACTTCAGATATTATCCGAGTCCGAGACTTGGTAACTCGAAGTTTACGGGAATTCTTTTTTCAAAGAAACTTTACAGAAGTTACTCCTCCTACCATAGTTCAAACGCAGGTTGAAGGAGGATCAACTCTTTTTTCATTTAAATACTTTGATCAAGAAGCCTATCTTACTCAATCTAGTCAGTTATATCTTGAAACCCTCTTACCCAGTTTTGAGAATGTTTTCTGTGTTTTACCATCCTTCCGTGCAGAAAAATCACGTACACGGAGGCATTTAACTGAGTACACCCATATTGAAGCCGAAATGGCTTGGTTTGAATTTGATGATCTACTTGAATTTATGGAAGATATGATCATCCATGTTTATGAATTTCTAATTCCAAATCCTCTTATTAAGAAATTTAACTTAAACCTTCAAGTTCCAATAAAGCCTTTTGAAAGAGTCAGTTATCATAAAGCCATCGAGCTTTTGAGAGAATTTAATATTAAAGGTGAAACAGGTGAGTTTTTAGAATATGGGGATGATATTACGGAAGGACCAGAACGTGCTTTAGTTGATACTATTAATAAACCAACGTTTCTAACTCATTTTCCTCTTGGAATGAAACCTTTCTACATGAAAGTTAATACTGAAAACCCAAAAATAATGAATGCTGCCGATCTTTTACTCCCTGGTGTTGGTGAAATCATAGGTGGTTCACAACGAGAGGATGATTTAGAAAGATTAGTAGCTGGCTATAAAAGAGAAGGCCTTGATCTGAACACTTATTATTGGTACACAGATCAAAGAAAATATGGCTCGGTCCCACACTCAGGATTTGGGTTAGGTTTAGAACGTCTTGTTCAAGCGATACTTTCCCTAGAGCATATTCGTGATGCTTGCTTATATCCAAGATTGATTAATAGGGCAACCCCTTAATTAAGGTAATAGAAAAGAAATTCTTTTCAAAAGCCTTTTATCTTTTTTAGAAATCTAAAATCCTCTTGCATAGATTTGATCTGTACAAGATAATTTTACAGATTTGAAGTATTTGTGAAATTACACGAGGATTTATAGTATCTTGTTGGTATTATGGGTGAATTTAAAAGGATTATCAGATGATGTTCAAGTGTATATCGGGTTTTATTCATAAAGAATAGACCGATTATCTAGGTTCTATTTTGTATTTTTACCCCTAAATCTATAATTGTTATAGATACACAAGTAATTAAGATAAAAAAAATCAATTGGGAATTAATATGCCAGAACAGCAAAAAGTATTCATTGCTGGAGGAACAACAACTCCATTTGATTATCCTCTTAATTTACAGATTGAGGAAATGACAGCAAACTGTATCCGTCAACTATACAAAGATACAAACTATGAATTTCACCTCAGAGATGTACGAGATCATGGAATGGTCGTCTATTCACATTTTTCAGTTCATTTTAGCCATCAATTAACAGCCTATTGGATTTTACATGATCACTTGGGACTTGTTGGAGTTCCCCATTTTCGTATTGACAATGGTGGAAATACAGGTGGATCAGCTTTATATGCTGCTTATGCCTTGGTTCGAGCAGGATTAGCTGATGTAGTTCCTGTTATTGGATATGAATTAATGGCTAGTGTCTCTCAGTCTAAGGGATCTGAACTTATTGCTATCGCCTCAGATACACGATATGAGGCAATGCTTGGAGCTAATTATACCAATTATTATGCAGGTTTAGCAAGAGTATTTATGGAAGACCATAAATTAACTGAAGAAGACTTTGCCAAGGTTGCTGCTAAAAATAAAAATAATGCTATGGCTACTGGTGAAAAAACTCAGCATTTTCGACAAGTTGGTCGAAAAATGACCATTGATGATATAATGAATTCACGCCTCATTGCTTATCCTCTAAAAAAACTTGATTGTTGTTTTATGTCAGAAGGTGCAGCAGTAATTCTAGTATGCAATGAAAAATTTGCCAATCGTTATGCTCCAGACCACACAGTTGAAATAGTAGGAGCAGGATTATCTTCATGTACTATACGCGCAGGAGATCGATATAATTTTCCCGGATGGACTCAACGTTATGGAGAGGGATATCCAGGATTGGGAGAATTTGGTGCTTGTAGGCGCTCTGCTGAAATTGCTTTCGATATGGCAGGTATCCCTTGGAAAGATTCATATAAACACATTGATGTCGCGGAAGTACATGATGCTTTCTCAACCTCTGAAGTTCAGATTTATAATGCATTAGGATGGTGTCAGAGTATGACTCCAAAAGAGTTTCTGCGTAATAATATGCCAATGATGGAGGGTAAAATACCCACAAATCCAGGTGGTGGTTTAATAGGATATGGTCACCCTGTTGGAGCAACAGGTTTAATGTCTGCTATTGAATGTTATTATCAACTTGCTGGTTTTATTCCAAGAGAACACAAATCAACTGAAAATGAGGTAGTGGATGCAGAAATAGGACTTGTCAATAGTCATGCGGGGACTGGTACAAGTATTAGTAACTTCGTTTTTAGGAGGGTTTAAGATGAAAAAAACATCAGGTGATTTACATCCTACTCCATTCAATAAAGAATTTCAATGGAATGCATGGAAAAATATTCAAAAAGAGATTCCTGAAAAAGGTTGGGTTTGGCAAAACATTAGAACAGGAAAAGCGGGAGGAGCACAATGGATGGAACAACAGATTTACTATGATATGCTCTATACATTCAGATTAGGCACTTTAAGTCCATATGCTATTGGACTTTTAGAAGGAAAATTACTTGGTACTAAATGTCCTATCTGTGGTGACATAACTTTTCCTCCAAGAGTAAATTGTTGGAATCTTGATTGTAATTTAGAAAAAACTACTTGGGTTGAAATGCCTAAAAAAGGGAAATTGCATGCTTGGACTGTGTGCGGATTTGCTGCTAAGAGTGCATTGAAAAAACTTCCTTTTGTATTAGCTTATGTTCTTGTAGGAGATAGTAAAACAGCCATTGCCAACATCCTTCATATTAAAGAACCATGGCATACTGAGACTAATATGCCTGTAATTATTAAATTTGCTTCTAAAGAAGATCGCGTTGGCAATTTAATTGACTTTTGGTTTGAACCTGATTCATCATGGACCTCTGGGCCAATGACAGAAGAAAAAGAACGAATCAAATTGCTCTGTGAACCTGTCTATAAATGGGTAAAAACCCTTTAATTACCCTTCTTTTTACCTTCACTCTACTGATAAGTTAATTCTTTTCGAATAGACGACAATAAATTTCTTTGAATATTTATTTCAGTAGCAAAATTCTTATAGAATTGTTGTAATTCAGGATCTACACTAGGACTAACTTTTTTAAGTGCAGTTTCAAAATGGATATATTGAACTTCTCTTTGATTAAAATCTTCTCTTAAACAAGTAAGCACAGCTTCGCGACAAAGGTTTTCTAGATCAGCTCCACTATAATTCTCCGTTAAGTTTGCCATTTCTTGTAATAGTTTAACTTTATCAGCTTTAATAGGAATATTTCTAGTATGAACTTTTAATATTTCTTCTCGACTAATTTCGTCTGGAGATGGAACGAGGATTAAGCGATCAAGTCTCCCAGGTCGGAGAAGTGCAGGATCGAGTGCATTGGGACGATTTGTAGCCCCCATTACGAATATACCCTGTGTATTTTCCATGCCATCTAATAATGTCAATAATTGATTTACAGTTGCATCAATTTCTCTTCCACCTTCAGTACTATCAACTCCTCTTCTAGGAACCATAGCATCTATTTCATCAAAAAAGATAATACAAGGGGAAAGCTTTTGTGCCTGATTAAATAATTCACGAATTATTTTAGCTGATTCCCCAAACCAAACGCTTAATAACTCTGGACCTTTCACAGAAATAAAATTTGCTTGTAATTCAGTTGCAATAGCTTTTGCCAGCAGTGTTTTTCCATTACCAGGTGGGCCATAAAATAAAAGCCCATGAGAAGGTTTTATACCCATTTCTTGTAATATTTCAGGATTCCTAAATTGCAATGTAATCTGTTCTTGGAGTATTTTTTTAATTTCGGTTAATCCACCAACATCTTCCCATTTAACATTAGGAATATCTATTTTTGAATGGATAGAACGAAGTGCTGATGGTTCTACTACTTTAAATGCTTCTTCCAAATCTCCTATATTCACTTTAATCAGACGTAGGAGGAAAGGAGGAATTGTTGACCATTCACTGAACAGAGATGTATTCCTACTTACAGCATGTAAACAAGCTTCCTTTACGAAGGATGCTATATCAGCTCCAACGTAACCCACCATTCTATTAGCAAATCTTTCTAGAACTTCAGAAGTCACTTTTTTGTCTAACGGTACATGTCGAAGATGAATCGATAAAATAATAAATCGCTCTCTTATTGTTGGGACTGTTAATTCTACTTCAAGATCAAATCGTCCTGGTCTTCGCATGATTGGATCCACTTCATCCGCACTATGACATGCTGCCAAAACAATAACGCGTGAACCCTTTAACGAATCCAAACCTAATGCAAATTGAACATTAAAGCGACGGACATATTCAGGGATATTAATATAAGGAGCAGGAATCATAGAATGAATGTTATCTAATATTAAAAGTATAGGATTTTTTTGTGACTCAATTTTGACATTTTTGAATAAATCTCTTATATTCTTTTCTGTAGGTCCTACACCAGCAAATAAATTTGATGGAGGCTCAATGATTTTAGCTCTAGACTCATTAGCAACTGCTTTAAGCAATAAAGTCTTTCCAACCCCTGTAGGTCCAGTGAGAAGTATCCCTGAAGGAGGAACAAGATTTATTGATGAAAATACCTCGGGTTTTTTAATTGGAATCTCTACAAGCTTACGAATGCGAAAAATAACTTCTTCATGACCTCCAATATTTTCATAACTAATTTTTTCAGTTTTCATTGATCTTGAAGAGAGAAAAGTGTCAAGTAATTCATATTCAGTCTTTGATGTAACTGAGACAATTCCATCTGGCTCGGTAGCTTGAATTAAGACTTTTTCCTCTTTAAATGCAATTTGAATACCAAGTACAAGGCCAGGAGATAATGGACCAATTTTTTTCTGTTTACTTAATTCTTTAAATAAAAGTTCTTTCTCTTCGTCTGTCAATTCATTTGGAGCTCTTCCTAGCACACTAAAATAGACCCTTTTTGCTTTAATAGGTGTAAGAATCGTATCGACCTCAATTAGGTCATTTAAACCAAGGTTTAGTGATAATCTTACTTCACCATCTAAACGAGCTGGATATAGGTCACTTCTATCTATCTCATAACCTTGAAATGGTAATCCCTTTGGTGTAGGTAAGTCTTTTTCTTGGGATTTGTCATCTTTCTTCGGTACAGGCTGAGATATTCCATTCAGAAATTCTTTTGACGTTTTTACTAGTGTATGATCAATAAGAGCATGAACCCCAATCCTTTTAGATCCAGAAATTACTTCCACGATATCGAATTCTTCTATTCCTAATAATTTGAATACTTCATTGGGAAGTTTGATAATTCGTTTCCCGTAATCACTTTTCAGAGGTTCATATAACTCACAAACAACCATTTACCCAAACTCCTCCTTAAAATAAGAATATTCTATTGTTCGTTTTTTCTTCATCAATTCTTCCTGTACTCGATAATAATCAATAACATCACGGTTAACACTTGGTCTACAGATGTCTAAAGCTTCTTCAAAATCCATCATAGATACAGAACGAATGGATGGGTTTTTTCGAAGTGCTGCAAAAGCTGCCTCACGACAAAGATTCTCTATATCTGCACCTGTGTAATTTTCGGTCTTAAACGCTAAGGCATTAAGATCTACATTTTTTTCGAGATTCATTCGTCGAGTATGGACTTCTAAGATTTTTAAACGACCAATATCATCAGGAACAGGGACATATATTAAACGATCCAGCCTTCCAGGACGAAGAAGGGCTGGATCTATTGTATCTGGTCGATTTGTTGCACTTACAACAAAGACTCCATTTAATTTTTCAACTCCATCAAGTGAAGCAAGTAATTGATTTATGATTCTATCCCTCTCTCGGGATCCTTCACTTGGGAAACTTCCTCCCCGATGGGTAGCTATGGCATCAATTTCATCAAAAAACACTATACAAGGTGCCAGTTGCCTAGCTCGCTTGAAAAGGTCACGAATTAGTCTAGCACTTTCAGAAAACCATTTTGATAGAAGCTCAGGCCCTTTTACAACGATAAAATTAGCTTGAATTTCATTAGCTAAAGCTTTAGCCAGAAGAGTTTTCCCAGTACCTGGGGGGCCATATAATAACACACCTCTTGGAGAACGAATCCCCATCTGCGTAAAAATTTCTGGATATTTAATAGGCCATTCAATCATTTCCTTTAGAGATTGTTTGACCTCCTCAAGCCCCCCAATATCGTCCCATCTCACATCAGGAATTTGAAATGTGATTTCACGACTCGCAGATGGTTTAATAGAGGAAAGCGCGATTAAGAAATCATCTTGAGAAATCTCAATTTTGGGATAACTTGTTCTTACTAAATCATCTATTTGGGTTTCAAAATCAAGGTTGAGAAGGTTCTCACGTTCGAGGGCTCTCATTCCTGCTTCTTTAACTAATAATTCTAAATCAGCGGGAGTGAATCCTCCAGTCGTTTCAGCAATTTCATGAAGAGAAACGTCTCTTAAAGGAATCCCTCTCGTTTGAATTGATAAAATTTCGTATCTATCAGTAGCATTAGGGACTTGTAGATTTAATTCAACATCAAATCGACCATAAACCCGTAGCGAAGGATTTAAATTGCTTGCATTTTGTGTTGTACCGATAACAATAATTTTACTATTAGTAATATGCTTATCAAAGCTCTTTATTAGCTGATCTGTTAACCTTTTCTCTAAATCAGAAATATTTGATCCAGGATAAGGAGCAAGTACTTCTATTTGATCAATAATTAAAACAGCTGGTTCATAGTTCTTAATATGTTTGAAATACTTTTCAATTTCTTGTTCTGTATTCCACCACCCCTTTACGTACTCAGGAGCCATAACAAAAAATCTTGTTACCCCTGATTCACACGCAATCGCTTTACTAAGGTAGGTTTTTCCTATTCCAGGAGGACCTGTGAGAAGGATTCCATGAGGTGTATCTATGTCCAACATCTGAAAAACTTCAGGATAACGTAAAGGATACTCAACTAAAGTTCTCAATCGAGCTAATGCTTCCTTTGTACCCCCGATATCATCCCAAGTGATTATATCCGAATCTTCGATTAGTTCTCTTGCTGGTTCATGGGTGATTCGAACATCAGTATTCTCACCAATGAATACAATACCAGGTGGGGTAGTTGAGAGGATTCCCACTCGTAAATCATAACCCAATTTATTTTGAAGCTCTAATATCTGGCCCCGAACTACAGGACGATTCATTAAGAAATCAATGTAGATTTTTGGTTTATCCTCAACTGAAGAAGGAGAAATAATAACTTTCTCTGCTTCTGGACATGTTAATTTGTCAATTCTAACCTTTTGTCCGATACCAATATTCAAATGTGCTCTTAAAAATCCATTAAGATGAAGGATTACTTCATTTTTGTCTTTTGGGTGTCTTCTTTCTGTATGTGGAAACTTAGATTTAGATCGGCTATTTTCGATGATTTCTTCCTTTGGCCTTAATATTATACCTAATCTTTTATCACCATTAATTATTTCGACAATTTCATCAATATTAAGACCCAAATCAGTAATATACTTCTCAGCGATTCGTCCCACTGATTTAGCATAATCTTCGTGATAACCATCTGCTATAGTTGCGATTATCATTTATTTTCCGACCTATTTTGATTTTTAAAACAAATTAAAAAAGCTAAAACTAACCTCTGATACCTGAATAAGGTGATCTAGTCTTATGAACGGAGTTTTAGTTATTTTAATATTAATAAATTGTTCAGCAGTTAATATAACTGAATCACTAGTTTTTGTCTTCACTTCAACATATGTTATGATAATTTAATTACTAGTGAATATTTAAGAAATAAATTTTCCCTTTTAAAATCAATGAATTATGCTTTAGAAGATATAAGAAGTGATTTATCCTTACGATTCTCAATTCAAGAATAAAAAAAAAATCAGGAAATAGAATTATTTATTCTAAAATGGTACGTTTTAGTTGTTGGCCAAATAATAGAACATCTTCAACTTTTAAAATTTGAATTTGATTAGTTTTTGAGGGAAATCCTAATAATGATCCTCCAACTGCTAATATTGTGTCTTTAGGGTTAAGTAATTCCTGTTCATGGGCTTTTAACACAATTTCATATAATAATTCGTTATAAGAGGGTGTGACATCGACTAATATTGGATAAACTCCCCAGATTAAATTCAATTGACGTTTAATGCTTTTATAGGGGGTTCCTGCAATAATTGGCTTAGAAGGTCTACATTTAGCTATAAGATTTGTAGTCGAACCTGTTCGCGTACTGGTCACTATTGCACTTATATCTAATGAACTAGCGTCACTGATTAAGTGGGCAGCACGACCGAGAACCTCTGCACCTGAAGGTTCATCACCAGTCCATTCAACTGTCCGACCTTTGAAAAGTTGATGATTTATGTTTATTTCTTTTAAGATTCGTTCCATGAAATTAACAGTCTCAACAGGATATTTCCCAACAGCAGTTTCACCAGAAAGCATGACAGCATCAGCACCGTCAATTATAGCATTTGAGACATCAGATACTTCAGCTCTAGTGGGACGGGGATTATATGTCATGGAATCCAACATCTGAGTCGCTACAATGACAGGTTTACCTAAAGAGTTGCACTTACGGATTAATTGTTTTTGAACTAGTGGTACTTGTTCTGAAGGAATTTCAATTCCAAGATCACCTCTAGCGACCATGATCCCATCAGAAACTTTCAAAATCTCATCAAAATTTTTTATTCCGTCTCTATTTTCTATTTTGCTAATAATTTTTATTGGTGAGTTATATTCCGTTAATTTTTCCTTAATTGCAAGAATATCTTCTTTTCTTCGAACAAATGATGCGGCAATATAATCAGCAGGGTCTTCAAACTTTCTGCATACAAAACTAATATCATCATAATCTTTCTGAGTTGGAAAATACAATGAAAGTGGAACATCTGGAGCATTTATCCCTTTCCGAGACTTTAACTCTCCACCATATTCAACTTTACAGATAAGTTCATTTTCAGTTTTTTTAGTAACCACAAGTTGCAGTAAACCATCATCAATTGCAAGATGATTTCCTACCTTGGCATCATCAATTAATGGTGGATAATTCGTGGATATAACTTCAGAATTCCCTTCTAATCCTATTACCTTTGAAATCCGAAGTTTCTGTCCTGCCTCTAGTATCGTTCCCTCAACTACTTCACCTGTTCGTATTTTTGGTCCACATAAATCAATTAAAACCGCTAAATCTTCTGAAACTGCTCTTATCCTTTCGTATCTCTCCAAATGATCAGGATGAGCACCATGAGAAAAATTAAGTCGACAAACATCCATTCCAGCGTCAACAAGCTTTTTTAATACCGTAATTTTCTCAGAAGCAGGGCCGATGGTACAAACAATTTTAGTCCGAGTTACCATTCGATTTTCCACCTTAAAAAATATAATTCTAACTTAAATAAAAAATTTTGGTTTCATTTCTTTTTCCTTGAGAATAGTCATTAACACTTAATGAAAATTTCTCGAGAAAGACCTAATCAAAGCTTTATGCAGATTTTAAGCTCTTTATATCTCTTACCTAAAATTTTCGTAAAAAAAGGCTTTTCAAGAATTAAAATACTATTCCAAAATGATAATACTAATCATATTACTGCCCTGAAACCAATTTATCTCTTATCCATTATTTCAAGGTCACAAACCTAGATTTTGTTTAATTAAAAAGAAGATGAATCATTATTAATAATATGATTGACAAATCCATCCAGATTTAGCCAAAGATAAAGCAATAGTTAATTATAAATCAATCTTATTCAATAAAAAAAGAATAGAAACAATAAACTATTTGAAAGCATATAAAGAGACTCATTAAAGCATAAAAGGAAAACTATTAAGCTTGGGAATAAAATGACGAAAGAAGATTATCTGATTTCTATTTTTAGAAAAGAAGACTGTAAACGTTTAATTCGAAGAGAAATTAATTCAATATCTGAAGATGCGACAATTCGTGATGCAATTATAGCCTTACAGTCTCAATGGACTGGTTATGTGGCTATATTAGATAATGATAAAAATTTATTAGGAATAATAACTGAAAGAGATATTCTTCGCTGTTTTGGAGAAAATAAATTTACTGAAGATGATTCTGCGAAATCAATTATGAAAACAAATTTCAAAACAATAGAATGCCGTGAGTCTATTGCTGAAATTGTATTAACGTTATATAAAACTACATTTAAGCACTTAGCAATTGTAGAAGAAGGAAAACTGATAGGAATTGTTTCCGCACGTGATTTCATTTCTTATCTAGTTGAGTATATTGCTGAATCAGTATATACGATTTCGCCATCTCAACCACCTCAAGATCAAAGAGAGGGAGCTTGATAGATATATAACAAAATCTCTGATTTATTGTTAATATATAGAATATTTGGTGTGAATTAATGGAAGAAATCCAAGAAACTCATGAAGAACGTGAATCTACCACTTCAAAATCGACTGAAACATTACCTCAAGCTGTTATTCGTTTTACTGGAGATAGTGGAGATGGGATGCAGTTAGCAGGCCTAAAATTTACTTCGGCATCAGTTATTTTTGGAAATGATGTCTCTACTTTCCCAGAGTTTCCTGCAGAGATTCGTGCTCCTACAGGTACGCTTGCAGGTGTGTCTGGATTTCAGATTCATTTTTCTTCAACTAAAATTTCTACTCCTGGTGATGATTTAGACGCTTTAATAGCGATGAATCCAGCTGCTTTACGAGTAAACATAAAAGATTTAAAACCAAATGGCATTATAATTATAGATGAGTCTACATTTACACCTAAAAACTTATCTAAAGCTGGTTACTCTTTAAATCCCTTGAAAGATCAATCTCTTGACAAATATCGGGTATTTAGTTTAGATATAACTAAATTGAATTACGAAGCAGTTCATAAAGTAGAGGGCCTAACCAATAAGCAAATCAATCTAACACGAAATTTCTATACTTTAGGATTATTATCATGGCTTTATAACAGACCTTTAGAATCAACAATAGAATGGATTCAAGATAAATTTAACAAACGACCTGCCATCATTGAAGCAAATACTCTAGCATTAAAAGCAGGATACTATTACGGAGAAACTACTGAACTTTTTTCTGTTCAATATCAAGTACCAAAGGCTAAAATGGAACCAGGGTTATATAGATACATTTCTGGAAATCAAGCTCTTGCGCTAGGCTTTGTAACAGCTGCTCAGATTGTAAAAAAGGAAGTTTTTTATGGCGCATATCCAATAACCCCGGCTAGTGATCTTCTCCATGATTTAGTTCGCTATCATGGATATGGAATCCGAACATTTCAAGCTGAAGATGAAATAGCTGCGATTGGTTCAATAATAGGAGCAGCTTTCGGAGGGGTTATTGGTGTAACAGGAACATCAGGACCAGGTTTTGCCCTTATGAGCGAAGCCTTAGGATTGGCAGTAATAACAGAACTACCTATTATAGTCGTTAATGTCCAACGTGCTGGACCAAGTACAGGGATGCCAACAAAAACAGAACAATCAGACTTATTACAAGGGATATATGGAAGAAATGGTGAATCTCCTTTACCAGTTCTTGCACCACAGTCATCTGGAGACTGTTTTTATATGGCAATTGAAGCTATTCGAATAGCTACAAAATTCATGACTCCTGTATTATTGTTATCTGATGGTTATATGGCAAACAATATTGATCCATGGAAAATCCCTGATATTAACCAAATTCCTAGCCTAAAGATTGATCACCCAACAAAAGAATCGTTTGACATAGCTGATCACTTTCTTCCTTATATCAGAAATGAAAACTTAGCACGACCTTGGGCAATTCCAGGAATAAAAGGATTAGAACATCGCATTGGTGGTTTAGAGAAAGAAGACAAAACAGGAAATGTAAGTTATGATCCTGAAAATCATGAGCTAATGGTTAAGTTAAGATCAGAAAAGATAGAAAAAATTGCAGAAGATATACCAAGGCAAAATATAGAAGGACCAGCAGAAGGCGATTTACTTGTACTTAGTTGGGGTTCAACTAATGGTGCAGTGCAAATTGCAGCGGAAAAAATGAGACAGCAAGGATATTCTGTAGCGAATACAAATTTGAGATATATAAATCCTTTTCCACAGAATTTAGAAGAGATTGTACAATCTTACAAGAAGATTTTAATTCCCGAACTGAATAGAGGGCAGCTTAAATTTTTAATTCAAGCAAAATATTCAATAGAAACTATCGGCCTTAATAAAACCCAGGGAAGACCGTTTCTTGTAAAAGAAATTATTGAGAAAATTGATAGTATTCTTAATGGTGATTTATAATGAGTGATACAGACAAACCACAAGATGTATTACCAATACTTACTCCAAAGGACTTTGATTCAGGTTTAGACGTACGATGGTGTCCTGGATGTGGAAATTATGCAATATTGGCTAATATGAAAAAGATTTTTCCGTCTTTAGGCATCCCTAGGGAAAATATTGTTTTCATTAGTGGAATTGGGTGCAGTTCTAGGTTTCCTTACTACTTAAATACATACGGAATGCATACAATTCACGGAAGAGCCCCTACGATTGCAACAGGTCTTAAATGTAGTCGACCTGAACTTTCAGTTTGGGTTATTACTGGTGATGGTGATGGCTTGAGTATTGGAGGAAACCATCTCATGCATGCAATTAGAAGGAATGTTGATATAAAGATAATTTTGTTTAACAACCAAATCTATGGCTTGACTAAAGGTCAATATTCTCCGACATCAAAACAAGGGATTCGAACAAAATCTTCTCCACAAGGATCAATAGATTATCCAGTTAATCCAATATCTTGGGCATTAGGGGCTGAAGCATCATTTATTGCAAGAACAGAAGCTACTTATGGAATGCATATGCAAAAAGTTCTGCAGCGTGCAGCTGAACATAAAGGAACAGCTTTTGTTGAAATATATCAGAATTGTGTAATATTTAATGATGGCACTTTCAGATATGCAACAGATAAAGAGATGCGCGATGACTATATTCTCGAACTAGAGCATGGTAAACCAATGGTATTTGGTAAGAACCGTGAGAAAGGTATTTTTCTACATGGATTAACTCCCAAAGTTATCAATTATAAGGAAGCAGGTTTTGAAGAAACAGACTTGTTATATCATGATGAAAATGCCAGAGAATCTACTCTTGCTTTCTTTTTATCAAGAATGCAATATCCAACATTCCCAGAACCGATTGGGATATTTCGTGCTATTGAGAAACCTACCTATAATGAAATGTTGGAACAACAATTAGATGAAGCAAAGAAGTCCGTTACAAAATCTCTACAAGAACTGATCAATGGTGATGAAACTTGGTCAGTAACATAGGAATTCCTATTTTCTTAGCAAGAGAATGGGTAATATGAATCATATAAGAGAGATTTTCAGGGAAATATTAAATCTCAAATAAAAATTTAATGTAATAATGTAGATAATTATAAGCTCAACAAATCAAATAAAAAACTACAAATTTACCTAAGATTATATTTAAAAGACTCATATAGTAGATATTTAGAGGAAGTAATTTACGTGATATGTCCTGCTTGTGGTTATGAGAATATAAAGGGTTCTGACTTATGTGAAAATTGTAAAACCTCTTTAACACGCTTTGAAGTTCATAAACCAGTAACAAATTCTAAGATTGAAAAAGCAATTTTAAAAGATAAGCTCGAGAAGGTGGGAAAAGAAAATTCAATTGCCCTCTTAGTTTCCCCCGATAGAAGTGTCAAAGATATTATCAAGATAATGCTTGAAAATAAAAAATGTTCAGTTGTCATCATGGAAGGAGATTCTATAGAAGGGATATTTACAGAAAGATCATTTTTAAAGAGAGTTTGCAATGAATTTCCTCCAAAATTAGCCATCCCTATAAAAGAAGCAATGTTAAAAAAACCCGAGATTTTAAAACCCAGTGATTCTGTTGTAGATGCATTACATTATATGGAAGTGGGAGGTTATACGTATGCAATAATCGATAATGACCCATTAAGAGTAATCAATATCCGAGATATCTTGGAATATATAGTAGAATTAGAATTAAAAAAGTAAGTTTTACTTAAATCTAATATTAAATTAGTAAGATCAGGGATGAAATCTGTAGGTCATTTTTATTTTTGAAACAAATGAATCTTGTTATTCTCGAACGAATAACATCCATATTCTAGTAAGACTAAGAACTGTTGAAGCTCTTTTATTCTCATAATTCTCAAGTTAATTTTTTCTCTTATTATTAATAAATTGATTTTATTTCTAAATCTTCTTAAATACGAACCTCATAAGGAATTTGAATTAGAATGGATATATCTCTAAGCATTAACGCTTTGTTAATGGATGTTATGAAATCAGTACACGGATTAAAACAAATTATGGTGTCTGATTCAACAGGATTAGTTCTGGCTAAAATCAGCAAAGAAAAAGATACAACTGACTTCGAAGGTATTGCTTCAATTTCTACAGCTTTGTATCTTGGGATGGCATCAGTCAAACTGGGGGAATTAGGATTTAGTCAAACTATTTTTAGCGATGGTAATCTCTGTCTATATGGCATTTCAAAAACCTATGTTCTAATAGTAATTACTCATACATCAACACCAATAAAGCAACTTCGTGCTGCTATGGAGAAAATTAGTGATAGTATTTCTAAGCAACTTGAATTGTATTATCAATCTCAAAAAATTGAAAGAAAACAAGAAGAAGTTTGCTTAAAAGAAGGATTTCTCTCTGATTCAGAGTTGGATGCAATATTAAATGAACTTTCCTTTGATTGAATTAATTCCCAATGGCCATTCCTGTGTGATCTAATTCATTTAGGAGGGTTTTTTTCAGCTAATTTTTGGATTTTGCTCTTTAATACCCATTCTCGATTATTGTCAGTATAAAACCAGCTCACTAATTCCCCCTCACTTCCATCAAGAATCTTCATAAATTTAGAGCTCATAATAATGTTTTTATTACAGACTTTAAGATTAATGATTAGTTTCTTAAGTTTTTAAATCTGTTTAATACTTATAGATTCATAATTTTTTTAAATAATAAAAGGATTAATTAAACAATAATGGAGAGAATTCCGTTGTTCAATATTCTTTCACAAGAATCTGTTAATTTTGAGACTGGAATTCTTTTAACTGTGCTCTTTCTAGCTGTTCTAATCTTGATTGCATCTGAAAAATTCAATAAAGTTGCAATCACATTTAGTGGAGTTATAATTGCTTTAATTATATCAATGGTAACTGGGGTGATTGATAAGTTTGAAATTATCTACAATTGGATCGACTTACCATTGATCCTTACCATTATTGGAATAACTTTGATTATGGAAATGCTACAGAAATCAGGGATTGTGGAGGTTTTTATTCTTTATATCCTCCGTACAATTCAAGGATCCTTCGATGTATTAATGGTAATTCTTGCTCTCAGCATATTTATCATGTCAGCTGTCATGACAAATGTTTTGGCCCTAGTAATCATCTCTTCTATAACCATATTGATAGCAGAGGTTGCAGAATTTGATGCTAAACCATTATTATTCTTAGAATTAGTTGTGGCAAATCTTGCGGGAATGCTAACACCAATTGCTTCCTATACTTCAGCATATGTTTCTTTAACACAGGGTTGGAGTTATTTTGATTTTCTCATCCTAAGTTTGCCGTTTGTGGGATTAATGGTTGGAATTACAATTTTTTTCACCCGTTATTTCTATAGAGATATATTCAAAGAGATTTCAATAAAACAACATAATTTTGGTAGACAACTTAATCGTATTTTGCAAACAATTGATCCTTGGAGTTTTGTGGATTCAAGAAAACATTTTTATAGAGCTATTGCAATTTTTTTAGTTATTTCCATTTTATTATCCATTGGTACTTCATTTGGATTGAGTGTGGATATAATTTGTTTAACAGGTGGAATGTTTGTTCTAATTTTCTTTTCAAATCACATTGAAGAATTTTTAAAGAAAATTGATTGGTCAATGATCTTTTTTTTGACAGGTGTATTCATTATTTCAGGATTGATTCAAGATACTAATATAGCTATTCTTCTACAAACCCCTATGGAAGATCTTTTTCATTTCTCCCCATTTTTTGGAACCCTAGGGTTTAGCTATATTTTGGGACTTCTTACAAGTATTATAGAAAATATTCCCTTAATATTCTTATTAAGACCATTAATTGATTTAATCAGCCAAAAAATCGACCCCCGTATCATTTGGTGGTCTATTCTTGCTGTTGTTAATATTACAGACTCTTTATTTCTAATTAGTAGTGTAAAAGGTATCTATATAATGGAAAATGCAGCTAAGCATGGAATGGCCTTAAAATTTACAGATTTTTTAAAATATGGGGTTATTATAACAATGATTCATCTAATTTCAATGGCATTCTATATTTTCTTTTTATTAGTTGTATTTCAATGACCTAATTACATAGAAAAACCTTCTTTATACTTAAAATAATCTAAAAGTTTTTATAGTTTAAAGAACTGATAAAGCTGAGGAAAATTATTTTCCCTTTAATACTTAGGCAACTTATATGGTATAATTTTTTTATAACTGAAGATTTAATACTAAATTGTAAAAAAGCAACATAATTCAACAGTATCATCCTAGGTGAATGTAATGGATATAGCTAATCTTATCAAAAAAAGAAGAGCCTATAGAGCCTTTGAAAAAGTAACCATTCCAGAAACTCTTTTCAAAGAAGCTGCAAGATTAGCTCAATTAGCTCCGTCTTGTATGAATAAACAGCCATGGAACTATGTAATCATTCAAGAGCCAAACCATCTTTCAGCGATTGTGGAAACAATGTCTTCGGGAAATAAGGTTTGGAACCGTAATTCCAGTGCAGTAATTGCAGTTGTAACTAAAACTGAGCTTGATTGTGAAATAGGCCCTAAAAAGGAAAGAAAATATTATCTATTTGATACAGGCTTAGCAACTGCTTTTTTGATTTTATTTTTAACTGAAAATAATTTAGTTGCTCATCCTATGGCAGGTTTTAATCCAGAAAAGGCGAAAGAAGTCCTAGGGATACCAGAGGATATGGAAATCGTGGTTCTTATTGGCATTGGGAAAAAAACTGAAAAAATTCCTGATGATTTTAGTGAAAACCAGAAAAAAAATGAGAGAGAAAGACCAGCACGAAAAGCTTTGGATGAATTTCTTTATTTTAACCGATTTGGTTAATTAAAAAGAATGGATTTTTTGTCAGTTACCCTGAAATAAACGTATCTTTTTCTTTTTCATCTTTTTCTGTTCTAAGATGAATGACATAATGGATTGTACCTTGATTTAATTCTAGATCGTGGATAATATAGCCACAAGTCTTAAAACCTTGCTTTAAAAGAAATGAATGAACACCAAAATATCGATCATCCGCAAAACCTCTTAGAATATCAAACTGCTGTTGGTCTCGAACATAATTTTTAATGAAATTTATTAATTCTCTTCCAATTCCTTTTCCTCTCCATTCTTTTTTCACTACTAATGATAAAATAAAAGCACTTTTTCCGAAATAATCTACTATACTATACCCGAGAATAGATGTCTGTAAAACTTCCTCCATCCCCTCCTCACCTCCTGATACCTTCTTTTTATTCTCAACCACAAAAGTGATCCCTTTAACAGGTACCTGTAAATAAAATTCAATCCTTTGTTTTTCACTTTTTACCATTGAGGGACCAAAATTTTCAGCTTCAATTATTAAGAGTTTTACTTCTTCCCAATCAGAAGACTGGTATTCACGAATAGTTATGTCCATAATAAATTCCTAATCCAAATATCCATATATAATAATTAAAATATTTTAGTATCCATTCTCTTTCAAAGAGTAGATAAAACAGAAAGGAAGTTACTATTTTTTCCTCCAATAATCAGAATAATTACAAAATTACTTTAGAAACAGCATTGAAAAGCCCTTATATATTAGATTTCTCTTGGGTATCAAAATTTGTTAGATTTTCCTGTATAAAGGGATGTCAAGAATGCTGTGGATATACATATTTCTTACCAGACGAATTATCTTCATTGCCTGACTTAATATTACCAAATTTGATGAAGACTCCAATGGGAACATATCAAGCCAAAAAAAATCCTATAGATGCGAATAGGTGTTTCTTTTTTGAGAAATCTCAATATAATAGCTACTTCTGTTCTATCCATGAAAATAAACCTCTCAGATGTCGAATCTATCCTTATTTTCCTTTAATTGTTGAAAAGAGAATTATAATTACACTTGAACCTTCTTTAAAAATGAAAATTCCTTCAAAAAACGCAACAACCTGTCATGGAATTGGAATTAAAGGAATAAATATCAATAATTATATAAAAGATTGTATAAAATTTTTAAAATATTGTGATACTGTTCCTCAGTTATTAAAAACTATGATTTTGGATAGTGAAATGTTTAATCGTATCCGAAATGACCGATGGTTTATTGATTATTAGAGTATAAAAAGGAAGAAGAGTTGGATTTAAATTTATATCTTTTTCCATACTGCTTGTATATATTCACTGGTTTTTTTAATTACCGGAGCCATTACTTCAGAGGAAACAATATTCAATTCAACAGAAGCTTTCATAATTGAGATGTGGGCGATAATTATTTTTCCATCCTCTTCATAAACAACAAATGAACAAGGAAATAACGTTCCAACATCCTTTGATATATCTAATGCCATTTTTGCGAGATCCGCACTACAAGCAAGAATCGTGGTATAACGAGGGTAATAATTCAATCCCAATTTACTTTTAATTACCTCATCGATATTTTTGATCAATAATACTGAAAAACCTTCAGCTTTCAGAACTTTTTCTACAAGTTTTACAGCTTCATCAAAATTCATAGACACTTCTTTCCGTAATATTTCAACCATTTAATAGTACCTCGTTTGATAAATTAAATAATAATTTAATAATTTATTTCTCTAAGATTCGTTAAGTAGTCCTTTTTACAGGATGGATGCAAATGGAATTAAATCAGGAAAAAACCATAAAAATATTAAATTTTTACACATTCTATCCATTATGGAAGTGAGAGCTTCTAAATAAAGCCAATAATTAAATCCTTTTTTTTAAAGATAATTGAAATTTCATTCTTTTTTTTAATTTTCATTGAAAAAATTTAAATGAAGAGGGTTCCAGAAGAGTGGTGTTCCAAAAAAATTTACTGGGCCCAGTAAATTACATGGAGATTTGATTTATGGCTAAAAAACGCTTTGAAGATGGAGATCTATGGGTTGATATCGATCTTGACCTCTGTACAGGAGCAGGCGAATGTGTAGACGTCTGTCCCGAGGATTGTTATGAAGTTGTTGACGGGAAGGTTACTGCCGATAACATTGGTGCTTGCATCGAATGTGCAGCATGTGATGGTGTCTGTCCAAATGATGCCCTCTTAGATCACAGTTCTTGGTAATTCTAAATCGTATTTCTAAATCTCTAATAAATTGAAGCCTTATGCTTCAATTTTTCTTTTTCTATTTTTCTTAAATGAATCGGGTAGAGGTGATCTTACTGACTAAAGGTGTTGATCTGACTCTCTATAAAGATAAACAAGTTCAAAAATCCTTTGAAATTCAAAATTTTGATTTAAAACAGTCTTATAGATATCTAGCTTTCACTTATGTTTTTGATAAAGGGGGTAAACTACTCATAGGTTTATTAATTTTTGATAATCTAAAGAAATCTATTTTAGAAAGCTATATTGGAGATTGGGAAAATACTGCATATCCATATATTTCTGGTTGCTTAAGTTTAAGATACAAAGACAAAATTCTAATTGCTCTTAAAAATCTTAAAATGTCATATGATGTCCTAATCATTTTTCCAGGAGCAGGTATTCAGCATCCAAGATATTTTGGATTAGCCTCAGACATAGGACTGACACTTAACCAATCTACAATTGGATTAACTAAGTCACCTTTAATTGGAACAACAGCAGAAAGATTATACCAAAAAATAGATACAGTTGAAATATTTGATGTGTTTTTTGAGAATAAAATAATTGCTAAATTTCTGAAACATGAGAAAAACATTCGTGGGGTCTTTGTTTCTATTGGAAATTATATTTCTATTGAAACTGCCACCAAACTTATTGCTGAAAATTTAAAATATCGATTACCTGAACCTTTACGTTTCCTAAAAAGATTAATCTTGAAAAAAGAATCCTGTAAATCTTAAATGCCATTATAAATCGTTTTTGATCATAATTAGTTTTCTTCTTAATCGATTCATTAGTAATATTCACCTTAAACTGAAAATTGAAATAGTACTTTGTATTAAAATAATTCAATTGATAGATTCTTTTGAGGGAACTATAATCAGTATTAAAAGAGCTATTTATGAAATTGAAACCGATCAGGGTCTTGCCAAGCTTTTTCATTTGACCCCTCATTATTCAGGGTCAAATAATCCAATTTTATTCCTACATGGATTTGGTTCAAATGCAAGTGTTTGGTACAACTTTAAAGATTCTTTAGGCCATTTTTTTCAATCAAATAAACTTGATTGTTGGTCATTAGGATTAAGTAATGCAGTTTCAGGTGATATTCAACTTCTTGCTCACCAAGATCTTTTAACTGCAGTACATTTCATTTACCAAAGAAGGAATAGACCTTTAGTAATCATAGCTCATTCTATGGGTGGTATAATAGTAAGAGTCTTTTCCTCACCTCATCTAAACCATCCTTATCCTCTCCAAAAAATTGAAAAAATGATAAAAGGAATTGTTCTACTTACAGTACCCAATCATGGGGTTGCTTTAACCGATATTAAACAAATAGAGGAGACTGTTCGTCTAATTCAAAATTTTATTGCATCAAAAGAAACGCTTGCTCCTGATTTAGGCCTAGGATTCATTCAACTAGTTTCTAAAAGTCAATTACTTGAAAAAATAAATTCTAAACCACCCCTTAACCCTCATATACATACTTGGATTAATGCAGTTGGTTCTTTTGATCGAATCGTACCATTAAAAAGTGCATTATTTACAAAAAAAGAAATAGATCAAATTCCTGCTGGAAATCTCATTCAGAAAGAATTTCCTTGTGATCATATGACTTTTCCACTGGCAAATAAAATACAAAAAATGACACAATCAATACCACTACTTGAAAATGCACTCAAAGACACAGTATTTCATATATATCCTGCAATTCATCGATTTCCAAAAGTGGGTGAATTAATACTTGAAGAATTAATTCTAAAATGAATAATGAAAAATAAGAATTGATTAAGTGATATTAATGACTTTAAAATATTTAGTTGGAGCGGAACCTTTATTTCTTAAGGGCTCAAAAAAAGGATTATTACTCCTTCATGGGGCAGGTGGGGGTTCATAATGGGATTTAAAAGAATTTGCTCATCAAATCCATTCACAAACAGGTTTGACAATTTGGTTACCTACCCTTACTGGATGGGGAACGCAACCAGAAGATTTATATCAAGTTACTTTCCTAGATTGGTTA